>ONVN01000295.1 GCA_900321295.1 uncultured Eubacteriales bacterium | reverse complement strand
GCTTATGTTCTTTTTCTCCTTGGTCATGTTTATTGACGGAGGCCTGATTCCGAATTATATTCTTATGCAGAAGCTCAGAATTATGAACACGATCTGGGCAATGCTGCTTCCTGGCGCAATCAGCGTCTACAATATGATCATTACGCGGACGTTCATTCAGGCAAACATTCCGGAGGAGATGCTGGAGGCAACGCAGGTAGACGGATGCTCGGATACGCGGTTCTTCCTCTCCTTTGTGCTCCCGCTTTCCAAGGCGATCATTGCGGTGATTTCTCTGTACTATGCGGTACGGCACTGGAATGAATGGTTCAATGCGTTCATATACCTTGATGATCGTTCGCGGTATCCGCTGCAGCTGTTTCTGCGTGAGATTCTGATTACGAACACATACAATGCGCGCATGGCCATGGACAGTGCAACACTCGAACGCATGGAGGCGCGTGCGGAACTGATGAAGTATTCGCTGATCGTCATTGCCTCTGCGCCGGTGATGTTCCTTTATCCCTTCGCCCAGAAGTATTTCCTCAAGGGCGTGATGATCGGATCTGTGAAAGGATGATTGGTATGCGGCCGTCTTTCTACCGGGTGGAAACCCATCTGCACACAAGCGAAGTGAGCCAGTGTGCTCCGGACAGCGCTGCGCAGCTGGTCGGGGCTTTTGTCCGTGAGGGTTATGACGCGGTGATCGTGACAGACCATTTCGTGACAGACCGTGATGATATTCAGGGGAAAAGCTGGGATGAACTGATTGAACTTCAGCAGAAAGGCTACCGGGCAGCGGTGGAAGCTGCCCGCGGGACCGCGCTGAAGGTCTTTTTTGCCTGGGAGATGAGCTGTGCACGGGGAGAGGACTACCTGACTTACTGTCTTGGACCGGAGTTTCTTCTGGCACATCCGGAGATCACGTCACTGAGCACAAAGGAGTACTGTACTTTATGCCGTGCGTCCGGCGGCTTTGTAATCCGTGCGCATCCGTACCGCCACTGTTCGTATATTCCACCGAATCCGACGATTGATGAAACCATCGTGGACGGAATTGAGGTCGTGAACGGGGCCTGGGATGATAAGGACAATGAGAATGCGCAGGTCATGGCATGGGCGAAAGCGCATCCGGAGGTTCCCAGGACAGCCGGGACAGATATTCACAGAACGGTTTTCTGCGGGACCAGCGGCGTTGCCCTGCGGTTTCCGCTGACGGATCTGCGGCAGTATGCGGAAGCGGTGAAAAAACGAGAGAACTATCTGATCATTGATGGCCGGATCTGTGACCAGGACGGTATACCCGCTGAGACATGAGCGGGCAGGAAGGTGAGCGTATGGGATCCTATCTTCTCGGAATTGATGCGGGTGCAACAAAAACGGCCTTTGCTCTCTATGATCTGTCCGCTGACAGGACATGGCTGCATCTTGCAGGGTGCGGGAACCATGAAGGGCTCGAGGGAGGATATGAAGAGTTCTCGCAGATGATGGAAAAGGAGATCCAGACGCTGCTTGCCTATGCCGGTGCCGGCATGGGGCAGATTGCAATGGCCGGCCTTGGAATTGCAGGAGTGGATACCCGGCGGCAGCATGCCATCATTTCAGATATCTATGCATCCATGGGACTTCCGCATTTTGTGCTGGGCAATGATGCGCTCCTGGGGATCAAGGCAGAGTGCGCCAGCGGGCTGTGTGCCGTCAATGGGACCGGGTTCTGCGTATGCGGGATAGACGACGAAGGCCGGACCGTTCAGATCGGCGGCCTGGGCAATGATACAGGGGACCGCGGCGGGGGAGATTACTATGCTTCGACCGCATTGGCAGCTGTCTATAATGCGCTTGAAAAGCAGGGAGAGCAAACGTGTATGACCGAACCGGTGCTGCAGCTCCTGCAGGTGCCGGAGCCGGCTGCGTTTACGGAACAGCTGAGTGAGCGGCTGGAAAGCGGTCAGCGGGAGGCGTTCACGAAACAGATCTGCATGATTCTGCATGATGCAGCCGGGAATGGAGACCGGGTGGCTATGTCCATTCTGCGTGCATCCGGGGCCTGCTATGGGGCGAGTCTTCTCGGAGCGCTCTCGCATCTGCCGCGGCTGCTGGAGCATGCCCCGGTCCGTGTGATTCTGGTTGGTTCCTGTTTTCTGAAAGTCAGCTGCAGTCTGACCCGGCAGACGATGGAAGAAACGCTGCATGCACATATGCCGGATACGCCCTTTGAGATTCAGCCGATTCACTCAGCTCCGGTATTTGGAGCGCTTTTGTGGGCCAGGGATGCTGCAGGAATCGGGGAAGCCGGACTTCCTGCTGACCGTTTGAACGCTTCGTATCTCAGGGCGGAATATACTGAATCTGGTCCTCGATGACCGGAAAGGCGGGCTGTTGCCGTGAGTCAGACAAGCTTTCTTGTTTTTACTGACCTGCACGCGGATATCATGCATGATGCGGTCGCCAGAATGCAGAGGATCAGTACGGCTGCGCTTGAGGCAGATGTGGACTTTGTTGTTCAGCTTGGAGATCTGATGTATCCGGACCGGGCATTTCTGGAACGGCAGGATACAGGCCGGAAGAGCATTGCCTGCATGCAAAAAAAGAAACCTTGGAGTATGAACCGGGATGATGAAAAACTGTCCATACTCCAGCTACTGTCGGGGATCGGAAAGCCGGTATACTCTGTGATCGGGAACCATGATTTGCATGTCTGTGACAAGACTGCCATCTGCCGATACTGGAACATGCCAGCACCGTATTATGCATTCTGTGAAAAAGGATTCCGGTTTCTTGTGCTGGACACGAATCTGATTTGGGATCATGGCTGCACAATTGATATGGCATTCGGCAATCATTCGGGGTATGATGAAGAATATCTGCGGTATCTCTCGGAAGATCAGCGTATATGGCTGGACAGGGAACTGACGGGATCAGATGAACCCTGTATTGTGCTTTCGCATGTTTCCCTTGCAGATCCTGTTTCGGGCATTCATGAACGGGAAAAGGTGCTCTCTGTTCTCGGGCGGCACAGGGATCGGGTTCGTCTTGTTATGAACGGACATGGCCATGTGGACGGTCTCAGGTATGAAGCGGGGATTCCCTTCTGGGACGTCAACAGTGCTTCCTATCACTTCACCGGAACGAAGTATGCGTGCACCAGGTACAGTGAAAAACTCTGTGCCGCATATCCCAAACTTTCGGGTACGGCGCCTTACTATGATCCGCTCTACGCCATCGTGGAACTGTTGGATGACCGGATCCGGATTCACGGAACACACTCTGTGTTTGTGGGACCTACACCCCAGGAACTGGGCATGCCGGAAACGGAAAATGACTATGAGCCTTGTGCTGAAATCCGGGACCGGGAAATCCTGTTTGGATAGAAAGGCAAGAACGAGACCGGGCTGCGGTTTCTATCCTGTTCATATCCGGAAATAAGAAAAAGAGGCTGTGAAGTTCAGGCTTATGTTTAATCCTGAACTTCACAGCCTCAATATGCATTACGGGCATGATCAGCCGACAACGGGAGCTTTCTCCTCAACGGGAGCTTTCTCCACGACGGGAGCTTTCTCTGTGCCGTGCTTTTCGGCCTTGGCTGTATATTCTTTCAGTGCATCCAGTTCCTTCGAAACGGTCTGGACAGGATCCTTGATACTGGTGTCGTTGGCAGCATTGGCAGCAACAGAGGCAATACCAAGATAGGGATTATCCATATACTGAGCAAAGTGAGGTGCGACACCGGAGACCTGTGCGGTTTCCTTGAGCGTCTTCATGATGTTTACGGAAGTGAAGGTCATTGTTACAGCAAGGATGATAGCCAGAACGCCAGAAACCACAGCGCCAATGCCGCGATTTCCGTGCTTGTGTGCAGAGAAGCCGAGGAATGTAGCGAAGATGCCCAGACCTGCGGCGATTGCGCCGGCGACTACGCCGAACAGAAGAGTCAGAAGAAGGGACACGCCCATACTGGCAATGCCCAGTACGATACCTGCGACAGGATGGCCATATTTGACGTTTACGTTTACAGTGCTCATGATGATTATATCCTCCAAATAGTTGTTTATATTTTATATCGGAGCGCTTTGCGCTTCCTGAAATTGATACGCGGTTTTTCCGGAAATGGCAGTGGCTTTCATAAAAAATCCATTCCAAATCCATTCCTGCCTTATGATTTGTCCAAGGAAAAGCAACTGTGGACCGTTCGTATAATGAAAGGAGATCGCGTTTCGATTTGTTCGGACGGATACGGTCATTCCAATTGAGAATATTGTACACTGGGGATGATCAGCCGCTGTCCGTTTACTGTACCGTATATTCTGCTCAGAATATGGAGTGGTCGGCACGATCTGGCTGAAGCAACTTGCTGGCAGAGGGACGATCAGGGTATCCTGCGTCAGCAAAAATACACCCACGAGGTTCACACCACGTGGGCATTCATGTTTTTCGGCCTTTATACCGCAATCTGCGTGGACTGCATGCAGCGGATACGGAACTTGATTCCGGCACCGCACTTGTTGCTGATCCCGATCCCTTTCACAAGCCGGGCAATATGTCGGAAAACAGGAAAGAGGATGGGATCTTTATGCATCAGGTTGATTGACCCTGAACAAATAAAGGACAGCAGCGATATCAATCACATTGAACTTCATGGAGAGTGTTCCATCCTGAAGAAGCTGAAGCGTAAAAACGCGAAAACCTTCTTCTGGTTCAAAAACCATGGCACCATCCATATACTTGAAAGGAATGGGATCGGTTCCTATATCTGACATACCTGTGAAGGAAGCAAAGCCATTCTCGATGTGAATGGTCATCAATGATTCCATGCCAAGGTCGCTGAGGTGAGATGCTGCATCAAATGCATCCTTGCCATGGCCTGCATATGCACAAATCCAGTCCCCGGCATAGTCTTCTTCCCGTGCTTCCGGATTCGGATCGGTTATCGTGAAGGGATTTTCAGCAATTGAGGATACAGCTAGGCACGCAAATATCAACGCAAAAAGAATACAGACAAACTTTTTCATGGCTCTTCCTTCCTTTCATGCAAAATATGGATTTATCCTTTATCTTCTATATTATATCTCCCGATAAAGATTCCTGCAGGCAGAATGGAAACTGAAAGAAAAAACTCTCACCGTGCTTTGCTGTGGTCAGAACCCTGCCGGCCCTGCATCATCCTTGATCTGCTGGTTCCTTTCTGTCGGGGAGGGGAAAGATGGTTCTCTGACCGTAACAGGTCACCTTGTCTCACCTTATGGAGACTAGCGGCTGTTTTGAAAAAAAGAAGACCCGCAGCGGGACCAGGGGTGCTGCGGAACTGATTGTGCAGTCAGAGTCACACGGCATCAATTGCATGATTTCTGTCGACAGATCCTAGGTTGAAAGGCCTGAAATCCTTTTTTCCTTGTTTCCATCTCTGCCCATGGTATAATGTACGTAATTTTCTGCCTGGTATGGAGGAAATCGTAAATGGACGATCATTTTCTTCTTTTTCTGGTACTCTTCCCCTTGATATCAGTTGGAGGCATTGCCCTTCTGTGGATTGGGCTGTCCAGCATCCGCAAAACGCGCCTTCGTGCAGAACAGGAGCGCGCCATGGCATCCGGGACGGTGGTCGACGTGGTCAAGCATCTGTCGCTGGGACGGGGTAAACCGCTCATCTCCTGGCATCCTGTGGTGGAGTTCATGGTGGAAGGGCGAACCCAGCGTCACGAGAGCCGTATAGGTTACCGCTCAGAGCAGCTCACAGTCGGGGAGCGCGTCGACATTCTCTACGATGCCGACGATCCCAGCCACTATCACATGGAAAAGCTGTCCGAGTGGGAGACAACTGGTGACAGGGTGACGGTTGTAGTAGGAATCATTTGGATTGTCGTTGCAGGCGTAATAGCCTTTTTCGTATCTCAGTGACAAAGACAGCCACGTACCGGGATCAGATGCCGGGCGTGGCTGTCTTTTCTGTTTGGCATGTTCCTGCCTTCAAAACATGAGCGAATCATCTTCCGGCTGATTTCACAATACGCGGGTTCTGAGCCTTATGACTTTGTTGTCCAATCTCAGATGCACGAAGATAAAATGACGAATTTTTGCAAGTTGTTCAGGCAGAAAAAAGCGGAAGAGTGAAAACATTCTGCAGTCATCATCGGTTGGAT
>ONVN01000480.1 GCA_900321295.1 uncultured Eubacteriales bacterium | reverse complement strand
TATGAGAATGTGGATTATGTTTCTCTTCATCGGTATTATGGAAATGAGAGCAACAATACCCCTGACTTCCTCGCGCGGAGCATGGATCTTGACTCTTTTATCCGTGATGTTGTGTCTATCTGCGATGCAGTCGGTGGGAAAAAGCATTCAAAGAAAAAGCTGAATCTTTCCTTCGATGAATGGAACGTCTGGTACCATTCCAAGCAGCAGGATGAAGAAATTCAGAAACGCGACAAATGGAACCGTGCACTTCCGCTTTTGGAAGATATCTATAACTTTGAAGATGCACTCCTGATTGGCTCGATGCTGATTACCTTTATCCGTAATGCGGATCGTGTCAAAATTGCATGTCTTGCACAGCTTGTCAATGTGATTGCCCCGATTATGACGCGCAACGGCGGCGGTGCCTGGGCCCAGACGATTTACTATCCGCTGATGCATGCTTCAACGTATGGTCGCGGAACTGCTCTCCGGCCGGTTGTGACCAGTCCTGTTTATGACTGCACAGATTATGAGGGTGTACCTGTTGTTGATGCAGCTGCGACATTGGATGATGACGGAAATGTGACGATTTTTGCCATCAACCGTGATCTGAAGGAAGACGCTGAACTCACGTGCGACCTCCGGGCATTTGGAAGTTTCAAAACGGTTGAGCATACCGTCATGCATCATGATGATGTCAAGGCCATCAATACTGAAGCAAATCCTTTCAATGTCGTGCCGTCTCCTTGCGTTGCCAAACCGTGTGCAGACAGCGAACTGTCCGCCGTTCTGCCAGCTCTCAGCTGGAATGTCATCCGTCTTCTGAAATAACAAATGAGCCCCGGCTGCGCCGGGGCTTCTTTATGGCCATGTCTGCGAAGGCTTTACCGGATCATAGCCCGGAAATGCACAGAGATCATGCTGCATCAGCATGGCGACTGCCAAGAGATAGGCATCCGCATTTCTTGCTTTGAAAACCATTTTCAGAATCTTTTTCGGTTCCATAAAGCTGGATGCGAGGTATTTTGTTATTTCCCGCATTTTTCCCAGAACGATGCTTTCCGGATAGCAGTCTGCATAGGCTCTATAAAGCGCATCATGAAACACCGTTATTTCCTGCTTCATCAAAGGCTGTCCTCCTTTTGCTTCCCGTGCCAGGGCAGGATTGGAAAGCAGCCCTCTTCCAAGCATAAGCGCATTTGTATGCACCAGGCTGTTCATGAGTGCATTTATATCCGGCATCCTGAAAAGATTCCCATTGTAAACCACCGGGCAATGAACAGATTCGGCGATTTTTCCATAGATATCCAGATGGACATCCCCCCGGTAGAATTCCTGTCTTGTTCGTGGATGAACAATCAGTTCATAGATTGGATAATCATCCAGCAGCTTGAAAAGAGTTTCCCATTCTTCCACAGAAACATAGCCAATCCGTGTCTTAATGGAGACCGGAACCTGTGTATGTCCGTACACATAATCCAAAAACACGCGCAGTGCGTCCGGATCCTGAAGCATGCCGGAACCTTTTCCTTTGGCAGTGACGGTTCCGGAAGGGCAGCCAAGATTCAGGTTGACTTCTGTGTAGCCCATTTCAGAGAGCCGATTGGCCAACCACACGAATAACTCTGGATCGCGGGTCAGAATTTGCGGAACAACCGGAAGACCCGCGTTCACCTCAGGACCAATCGCACGCATTTCACGCGGTGGAAGACGCCGATCCTGCGTCGGACTGATAAAGGGTATAAAATATTTGTCGATATTTCCAAATATCCGATGATGCGTTTTTCGGTAAATGGCATCTGTAATTCCTTCCATTGGGGCAAAATAAATCATGACTGACCTCACATTCTATAAAAACATGACAAGGGAGCTTCAAAATCATGTCTGAAATCATTGGTAGTCTGGACTCTCTGGTGGCACAGCTGGAAGCCTATGTTCCATTTAATGAACAGGAAGAAAAGGATCGAAAGATCATCCTCGAGGCAATTCGTGAGTATCGTTATGATCTTTTCCTGCGTTCTTCACAGTTTGCACATATGACAGCCTCTGCATGGGTCATTACGCCCGATGTCAGAAAAGTCCTGATGGTTTATCACAATATATATCAGTCATGGAGTTGGCTTGGCGGTCATGCTGATGGAGAAACCGATCTTCTGAAAGTCGCAGTCAAGGAGGTAAAGGAGGAAAGCGGACTCACAACGGTCCTGCCTGTTTCTGAAAACATCTATTCTCTCGAAGTACTCACAGTGGATGGGCATGAGAAGAAGGGAGTCTACGTATCTTCCCATCTCCATCTGAATATTACCTATCTTCTCATAGCAGATTCGACTGACATTCTTCGAATGAAAAAAGATGAAAACAGCGGGGTGCAATGGTTTGATAAAGAGCAGGCTCCCAATGCATCCAGTGAAACCTGGTTCCGTGAACGTATTTACACGAAGCTTAATCAGAAACTGGAAGAGCATACCACGCGTACATTCCTGGAGTCACTCGACAGCAGCATTTTTTCCGAAATAAGGAAGTAATGCGCATAAAGGATCATGGAATGCATCCTCCTGTCAACCATGGAAGCATACAGATTTTAGGAATGGATTGAAGGCATGTCAAGCAAAAAACCAAAGTTCATTTGGAATGTAACACATAGTTCATTTTTATCTGCTATACTAAGGTTGTACGGTTGCTGCCGTACTGCAGATTGAAAATTGGTACGGGAAAAAGCGTGAAAGACCAGGGCAATCGGGTTTATCACGCCCCATCACGGTTTTTCATCAGCAAGACAGGACTACAGACATGCAGGGTTCTCTACCGTTGACAGGGCATGTGAATTCTGCTCTCGTAGAAGGCGAGACATGCTTCAGAAAGCGATAACCGGGCACTGACGCGGCCTGGATGAACCATTCTGCAATTCATGCATGCCGAGGACCTGTTCATTTTATGATTCTAATGAAGCGAAAGAACAAAAAATCACAAGCCTTGCAGCTCTTCTTTCGCAGAAAGGTCGAGCATCCAAATGAACGAAAACAACAATAACAATAAGAATAAAAAAGATCCAAGACGTACTGCATCTATGATTGGCTTTGCTGTAACCATGGTCATTATCCTGCTGATCAACATGATTCTGATGCGCAGCCTGACCAAACAGCAAATTGTTGAAGTCCCATACAGTACATTTCTGCAGATGGTCGATGGAAAGCTCGTGCAGCAAGCCGATGTGGAGAACAATCAGATTACCTTTACTGCGGTCAAGGATGGCCAGAATGCTGTCTTTCAGACAGGCCGTATGGATGATGACACATTAATTCCAAGAATGCTCGCAGCAGGTGTAACATTCACAACGTCCATACCGGAAGAAATCTCACCACTCGTGGAGATGCTGATCGGGTATGTCCTTCCTTTGGTCATTACACTCGGGATTGGTTTCCTTATCATACGTCTGCTGACGAGGAGAATGGGAGGCAACAATCCGCTCAGTATGAGCAAAAGCAATGTGAAAGTGTACGTGGAAACACATACAGGAAAAACATTTGCAGATGTTGCAGGTGAGGATGAGGCGAAAGCTGCCCTTCAGGAAATTGTTGATTTTCTTCATGATCCCGGGAAATATGCAGAAATCGGTGCCAAGCTGCCCAAAGGTGCCCTTCTGGTTGGACCTCCAGGAACCGGCAAAACGCTTCTTGCAAAAGCGGTTGCAGGTGAAGCAAAAGTTCCTTTCTTTTCGATTTCCGGCTCCGAATTTGTTGAAATGTTCGTAGGCATGGGCGCTGCCAGGGTACGTGATCTGTTCAAACAGGCGACCGAGAAAGCTCCCTGTATCGTCTTTATTGATGAAATCGATGCGATCGGCAAAAAAAGAGATGGAAATCTGATCGGTGGAAACGATGAACGTGAGCAGACGCTGAATCAGCTTCTCAGTGAGATGGATGGTTTCGATTCTTCAAAAGCCGTTGTGATTCTCGGGGCTACCAACCGTCCAGAAAGCCTGGACCAGGCACTGCTC
>ONVN01000265.1 GCA_900321295.1 uncultured Eubacteriales bacterium | reverse complement strand
TGCTCAATCCCGGATCCTGTGGAATAGCCGCCCCCGTGCAGCCACACCATGACCGGACGCTTCGCCCCGGGATCCAGACTCTGCGTCCAGACATTCAGGTACTGGCAGTCTTCATGCTGCGGATAGAACACATGGGGCACGGTAAACTGGTCATGCGGCACAGGCGTGGTAATCTCCGGACACACAAAACCATAGATGATGGCATCCTTCACGCCTTCCCACGCTTCGACCGGCTCGGGCAAATGAAAGCGCCGGGCATGCGCATATTGGATTCCCCGGAAAATGTACGCATCCTCCGTCTTCACACCCCTCAGGTCTCCCAGCGGTGTATGGGCAATGGGCTCATGATGATTGCAGATCACCTGCTGATGCAGTTTTTTGATAAACATAACGGCCTCCTCAAGAATGATTCCTGATTTTCATTGTATCATCCGTCCGGAGGAAGAAAAGAAGGAAAAACCAAGATTTCAGCGACATTTCCATGTTCATCGGCATTTTCGCAGGCCTCTCGCAGAATCCGTCCTTCGCCTGTACCCCGGTGGATTCGGTCAGACGTTACGCGGCCAGGGAGACGATTCTGAAAGACGCCTTCAGCGGCAAAACCCCTCCTTCACCTGCAGTCTGCAGAGAAGGAGGGGTTTGCTGCCAGGAAGCCTGTCTGATTCTTTATGGTTCACGCCAGGAGACCTGGTGGGCTTCTGCCCACTGGGCTGCATAGCTGCCCGCCGGTGCGAGGATCGTGATCCAGGTGCCGGAGAAGGCATCGTCAGCGATCCAGGTCACACCGCCGGGAATCTCGATCCCGTATCCATCCCCGAGTCCCGCAAAGGCTTCCGATTCAATGCGCGTTGCAGAAGCCGGAAGGGTGAGCATCCGGTACGGCAGGGCCAGGAAATGGACCGTTACGCCGGAGGGCAGTGCATCCGTACCGAAGGTGATTGCCTGCCATTCCGTCTCGGTGCCCTCAAAGATGATATCCGTCATGGCATTGCTGCCGCTGAAGACTACAGATCCGATCTCACGGACATGCCTCGGAATCCGGAGGCTGCTCAGGGATTCGCAATCTGAGAATGCCCCGGTTCCAATCACGGTTACTGTCCATGGGATCACCACATCCGTCAGGCTGGGGCACCCCTCAAGCAGGTAGGGAGTGACAGCCGTCAGATGCGCAGGCAGGGTAACCGCTGTCAGTTCCGCACTGCCTGAGAACACTTGCCTGCCAAGAGATGTGACGGAATCCGGAAGGATCACCTGGGTCAGCTGGGTCTCCGCAAACGCACGGTTCCCGATACTTGTCACGCTGTCCGGAAGCATGAGCGATGTCAGCGGACAATTGCTGAACGCCTGGTTGCCGATCCGGGTGACGCCATCCGGAATGGTGACCTGCGACAGCCGGCCGCACATCTCGAACGTAAAGTCCTGGATCACGGTCACATTCTCCGGAATAACCATACTCGTCAGATGTGAGCACATCCTGAAAGCGCCGGCCCCGATCTCAGTGACACTGTCCGGAAGGTTCAGGCCGGACAGCATAAGGCAGCCATTGAAGGCGTTTTCCCCGATGCTGGTGAGGCCGGAAGGGAGCTCAAGAGCTGAGAGACAGCCGCAGCCTTCAAATGCGCCATGCCCGATCCGGGTGACAGCAGAAGGGAGGGAAACCGTCTCGGCATAGCAGCCGGAAAAGGCACTATTGCCGATGCCGGTGATGCCATCCCCCACGATGATCGACCGGACGGAGTCCGCATAGGCATTCCATGGGAACCCAGAAGGCATGCTGCTTCCCGGGATATCCCCTGTGCCGCTGATCCTCAGCACGCCCTGGCCGGTCAGGGACCAGACCAGGTTTTCGCCGTATGTGCCGCCGGTGATGATGTCCTCCGTGCAGTGAAGGGTCGCCCGCTCAAGATACCAGTTACCCGGAGTATCCGTCATCATGAGCGCCCACATGGTTTCCGTGCCGTTGTAATACACATCCGTCAGGGCACTGCAGCCTAAAAATGCATCAGGAGCAAGCTTTCTAAACGTGAACGGGACCGTGATGCTGGCAAGGCCTGTGCACCCGCTGAACGCCTGACTATTCGCCTCAACCACCCCATCCGGAAGAACAAGGTTTGTCAGGCCTGTGTTTCCGGCCAGTGCGCGGTCATAGATGACGGTGACACCCTCGGGGATCGTATAGTCCGCTTTCAGAGGCGGACAGCAGTAGAGTGTCGTTCCGTCCCTGCTGTACAGGACACCGTCCACCGATTTGTAATACGGATTGTCCGGTGATACGGAAATACGGACAAGGCTGAAGAGGTCATGGGAATTGCCCGACAGATAGATGGTCTCAGCGGAGAGGGATTGGGCACCTGCACCGAAGGTGATCTCGGAAAGCGCTGTGCATCCGCTGAAAAGAGAAGTACCGACCTGCGTCACGCTGTCCGGGAACGTGAAGGAAGTGAGCGCGCTGCAACCGGAAAAGGCCTCGCTTTCAATGGTGACGATGCTGTCCGGAAGGCTGAGCGTCTCAAGGCTGGTGCAGCCGCTGAAGGCAGACATTTCAATACGGGTCACTGTGTCAGCCATGGAAACAGTGGTCAGCTGTGTGCATCCTCTGAAATCGCAAAAACCGACTTCTGTGACACCGCTCTCAATCACCAGCTGCGTTACTGGCAGTTCTTCCCAGATACTGACGCCGTTCCACATATCCGGGATCGGCCCGATACCCATCAGGGTCAGGCAGCCCTGGGTGTCCAGCGTCCAGTTCATGCTGTTTCCGACGGCTCCCCGACTGACGATGGCCGTTGTAAAATGGACCTGTGCGCTGCGAAGCGCGTCATTGCCTGTCCCTGCGGAAAGGGTCTCCCACTGGGTCTGCGTTCCTGAGAAATAGACATCCGTCAGGCCCTGGCAGCCGGAAAACGCATTTTCCCCGATCTGGTTCATGCTGCCCGGAAGCGTTACACAGGTCAGGCCGCTGCAGGCACTGAAAGCTGAGCTGCCGATGAACGTGGCGCCGTCCGGAACCGTGATCTCTGTAAGGCCTGTACAGCCCTGGAAGGCATGGTTTCCGATATCCGTCACGTTCCAGGGAATGATGATTTCCGAAAGACCCGTACAGCCGGAAAACGCGGAATCCCCGATGGCTGATACGCTCCAGGGGATGGTGAAATCTGCAAGGGCTGAGCAGCCCTGGAACGCATAGCTGCCGATACTCACGGGATGCCCGGAGACGGAGACGGACGCCAGGCCGGCACATCCCTGGAAGGCACCGTCTGCGATGGAGGTTACGCCATCCCCGATGGAGACACTGGTGATATCGTCCCTGTGGGCCAGCCATGCCTCCTGGGATGCGGCTTCAAAAGCGTTCATGGTGCCGCTGCCGGTGATTGCAAGAGCACCCCGGTTATTGACTGACCAGCTGAGACTGCCCCAACTGCCGCTGTCCACGGTGACATAAAATTCTTCAAAGGAGATCCCGTTTGCCAGGGCACACGCTTCCGCCGCAGTCCCCGCAACGCCGCGGATCACAAAATCATCACGGCACTGGTCAAACGCACCGCTCCCGATACTGGTCACACTTGGGGGCACGGTCACCTTCAGCAGTTCCGGGCATGCTGCAAACGCCCCGCTGCCAAGTGATGTCACAGTGTCCGGAAGGATGATATTGCGCACGCTGCGGCAGTACCGGAACGCTCCCTGGCCGATGGCCGTCAGCGTGGCCGGGAAATCCACCCTGCCCTGGCCGCACGGGCACTGGATCAGGCAGGTCTGTTCCTTATTGTAGAGAATGCCGCCCACGGATGCCAGAGACGGATGCGCACCGGGCACGGAAAACCAACTCAGGCCGGAACAGCCAAAGAAGGGTTCCTCACCCAGGGCAGTCAGAGATACCGGGATCGTGAGGGTTGCCCGCAGGCCGGATTCCGCGAAGGCATGGTTTCCGAGGGACTCCAGGCTGGCCGGGAAGGTGATCCCTTCCAGGCTGGTACACTGGTAAAACGCCGAATCCCCGATGCTGGCCAGATGCTGCGGAAGGGAGATGGAAGCCATGGCCGTACAACGGGAGAACGCCCATGCCCCGATGTCCAGAAGCGTCCCGGGCAGGAAGATTTCGGATGCCTGAGTACATCCATCAAACGCATGGCTGCCGATCACGGTGATGCCGCCGCCGACGCTGATCTTCAGAATATCGCCGGCAAAACCCCGCCAGGCCGCCGTGGAACTGCTGTCAAAGTCATTCATGGCACCGCTGCCGGTGACAGACAGGGCACCCTCCTCATCAAAAGACCAGCTGAGGCTTCCCCATGAGCCCTGGGCAACGACGGCCGGTGGATTGATCCCGGCAAAACCGAGATGGTTGTCATGGGCGTATGCCTCTGCCGCAGAACCGGGTGTACCGTGAATGGTAAGGCTCTCGCTGCACAGGGCAAAAGCGGCATACTCAATGCTTGTCACAGTCGCCGGAATCGTGGCGTCTGTTAGGCTGCTGCATTTGTTGAACGAGCCAAACCGGATGATACTCAGACTGTCCGGAATCACAACACTGGTCAGACTGCTGCAGCCGGAAAAGGCATACCTGCCCATGCTGGTTACACTGTCCGGAATGGACACGCTGAGCAGCTGACTGCAGTAGGAAAACGCTGATTCACTGATGATCGTCACGCTGTCGGGAATCATGGCATGGCTGATGCCATAGGCCGCCCAGAGGATTGTGCTCATGTCTTTACTGTACAAAATGCCGTCGAGCGCGCAATAGGTGGGGTGGGTGTCACTCACCTGAATGGATGAAAGACTTGTGCAGCCCATAAACATATTTCGGCTGATCTGGGGCATGCTGTCCGGGATGAGGATGTCGGTCAGCCCGGTGCAGCCTGTAAAGACTGCGTCCCCGAGGCTTGTCACACTGTCCGGGATGACCACATGGGTCAGTCCGGACCCTGAAAAAGCCTGGCCCCCGATACTGGTCACGCTGTCCGGAATCACAACACTGCTCAGGCTCGTGCACCGGGCAAATGCTGAAGTCCCGATCGTGGTAACGCCGGATGGAATCACAAGGCTCTCCAGCGCACTGCACCCGGAAAACGCAAACGAGCCTATGACCGTGAGACCGGAAGTCAGCTGGATATCGGTCAGGCTTGTGCAGTCCGCAAACGCGGAGACATCAAGCAGGGTTACACTCCCCGGGACCGCCACCTCCTCAAGGCTGGTGCAGCCGCTGAACAGCGAGCTTGAGACCATAGCAAGGCCTGCAGGAAGGTTGGCACTCTCCAGGCTGCTGCAACCCTTGAATGTGCTCGATCCGATGGATGTGACATTCCCGGGAATGTCGATCCCTGCAAGGCTGCTGCAGTTATTGAAGACAAAGCCTTCAATCCCGGTCAGGCTCTCCGGAAGGTTCACCTGCGTCAGGCCCGTACAGTTCTGAAACAGGGCGTACGGGAGGGTTGCAACGCCCTCCGGAATCGTAACAGATGCCAGGCTGGTACAGTTCCGGAAGGCTTCATTCCCGAAATCGGTCAGGGTATCCGGAAGCTGAATGCCTGTCAGGTTTCCGCATTCAAAGAAAGCCCGCCAGGCAATGGAGATTACTCCCGATGACAGGGTAACATCCGTGAGGGCTGTACAGCCCTGGAAGGCATAGCTCCCGACACAGGTGACGCCTTCGCTGACCAGCACGTGCTGGATATCCTCTCTGTGCGAAAGCCAGGCATCCGTCGTTCCGTACGTGAAATCCGGCATGACACCGTTTCCCGAGACCGTCAGAAAGCCATTGTCATCCAACGTCCATGTGAGATTCTCCCATACACCGCTGTCTTCTGCACTGGCCGTCTGGCAGCAGAGCATTGCTGCCGCCATCACCAGCAGCAGGGTCCATAACCGTTTCTGTCCCGTCATTTTTGTCAGCTCCTCTCAGGCACTATCCTGACCGGGGCATTGACCCCCGTTACGCTTCATAATACAGATAACATTATAACGGATTTGTTCCTGTTTTCAATATTCCGCATAACGAAAGAGACGCTGACTGCCGGATTGTCCGGCCAGTCAGCGCCTCTTTCGTTGTGTGCTTCTGTTTTGCAGCTTATGCCAGCAGCTTCTCGGAGTCCTCACGCAGCTTCTCGTTGAGAGCAGCGGCCTTGTCGGCATCCTTGTCGTTGGTGTTGACATACAGCTTGATCTTGGGCTCGGTACCGGAAGGACGCACGCAGACCCAGTTGCCGCCCTCGAGCTCGTAATAGAGCACGTCGGAGGAAGGCAGGTCCATGGTCTCGGTGCCTTCAGCGGACACACGGGTATGTGCGAGATAGTCGCGGACAGCCGTGACCTTGAGGCCGGCCAGTTCCTTCGGAGGATTCTCGCGCAGGTCTTTCATGATTTCCTTCATGCGGCTCAGGCCGTCCATGCCGGGCAGGGTCTTGGAGACAACCTTCTCGACATAGTAGCCATACTGCTTGAAGATTTCCTGGATGCGGTCATACAGGGTGATGCCTTCGGCTTCACAGGCAGCCGCCACTTCGGAGACCAGCAGGGAGGCATTGACGCCGTCCTTGTCGCGCACGAAGGTGGAGGACAGGAAGCCATAGCTCTCTTCGAAACCGAAGAGGAAGGTGTTGCTGCCGGTATCCTGGAACTGCTGGATCTTTTCGCCGATGAACTTGAAGCCGGTCAGGGTTTCAAACATCTTCACG
>ONVN01000345.1 GCA_900321295.1 uncultured Eubacteriales bacterium | reverse complement strand
GACTGCAATCGCAGAAGAGTATCCTGCATTGGTTTCCTCCTGGGAACCCCTTCCCAGTGATTTACTGCATGAAGCCTGGATTCCTGAAGCAAGCATGCTTCCCACTGCCCCCATCACAAGAAGCACGGGATTGGAAAGCCCGTAGGCTGCAATTGCTTCCTCCCTCAGGAACCGTCCAATCATGATGCTGTCAATCATCAGACACAAGGACACAGTCAATGCTGCGAAAATCTGTGCAATCAGCATCTGTTGAGCAAGTTTACGAATCATCAAGGGCACTCCTTTTTTTCGGTTTTCTCCTGTTCGGTTACATCCCTGGTCAGCCTGCAGAAGAGGCAGACCCAACGAAGGTCCAGCATCTTCATAGATTGCCTGTTCTTTCCTTCAGCATTCTGACTGGAAATGTAAAATAGGTATCCGGGAATGGTTCTTCTTCCAGCGTGAAATGCCACCATTCCGAAGAAAGAGGACGAAACCCGCTGTCAATCATCGTTTCACGCAGCAGCATTCGGTTTGCATATTGCTCTTTGGTAATCTGTTTAAAATCCGGATGGCTTCGTTCCCCGAAATAATCAAACGTTCCCCCCATATCCGCATCCTTCTGCGCCTTCATGTCAAAGAGCGTCAAATCCACCGTACTTCCTCGGCTGTGCCCAGAATGTTCAGCAATATATCCCTGAGGAATCAGGTTTCTCTTTTCGATCTCCGGATAGAAAATCGATTTCATTCGGATGTCACCCTCATCTTTTGCCCAGCGCATAAAATGTGTGACAGCCATCTGTGGACGATAGGCATCAAAGATTTTTAGTCTGTACCCTTTTTTCATGAGAAGATCACTGGCCTTTTTTAATGCCTCTGCCGCTTCTCTTGTCATCAGTGCGGTGGGTTCTTCATAGCCTTCAATCCGATCACCGATAAAATTGAACGTGGAATAATAGCGAATTTCCAGAATGACATCAGGCACGATTTCACTTACCACAGCAAAATCGGATGCATCATCCGAAAAACACAGGTTCTGCCTTCTTGCTTTTTCTCCGGCTGTTCCTTTCTCTTTCGCTGACATATAAATTCCCTCCTGCGTTATTCAGCATGCATCTTTGACGTCATCGTAATGGTGTGTATCCTGTTTTGATTCTTCTGCGTTTTTCCGCAGGCACGCAGTCAGTTTTTCTGACGACGCTTATTGCATATCGAAGCATCCTCAACCAGGTATACATTTCCTTTTGCTTGCAGGATGGCACTCTGCCTCAAAACAACCCGACTGATGATTTTTCATCCAATCAGTCGGGTGCTTTGAAATACCGGCCTTCCTTCAGTCCTGATCCACATCAAGTCTCTGGCGAGCCACCAGATCGGCAAATACGCCTTTTTTCTGAATCAGCTCATCATAGTTGCCTTCCTCAATTATCGCTCCCTTGTCCATAACAAGAATACGGTCACAGTTGCGAATTGTGGAAAGACGATGGGCAATGATGATACGCGTGCAATGCAGGCGGTCAAGCGCATCAGATACTTGTTTCTGTGTTTTGTTGTCCAATGCACTTGTCGCTTCATCAAAGATCAGGATTCTCGGCTTTGGAGCAATCGCACGAGCAATCATCAATCGCTGTTTCTGGCCACCAGAAATACCGCCCTGACCTTCTGAAATGATCGTCTGCATACCCATCGGCATTTCCCGGATATCATCTGCTATGCCTGCGGTCTCTGCTGCTTCCCAGGCTTCATCCAGGGTCAGGTGCGGAGCAGACAGCGTGATGTTGGAAAAAATATCCCCCTGGAACAACGACCCGTTTTGAATAACAACGCCAATCTGTCTTCTCAGTCGTCTCGGATCAATATTCGCAAGATCATGATGGTCGTAATAAACGGCACCGCTTTCAGGCTGTTCAAAACCAAGAAGAAGACGGACAAGTGTTGACTTCCCACAGCCAGTACGCCCGACGATCGCAACATATTCGCCTTCCCTGATTTTCAAGGAAAGATCCTGGAGAATAAAAGGTGTATTGGTTTCATAACGGAAAGAGACATGGCTCATTTCAATATTGCCGGTTACTCTTGATGGTGCTTCTTTTTCGCCTGACACTTCCGGTTCCGCTTTCAGAATCGGTTCTGCCATTTCCAGGACAGGCCGGACCGATGCCGTGGAAATGGCAATGCCGGCAAGGGCAGAAAAGGCTCCCATAACGCGTCCATAGGCAGCACTGAACGCATAATACATACTTCCGCTCACACCGGACCTGACTGCAATATAATACAGAGCCACCGTTCCAGCAAGAGATATGGCAGTCTGGAGAACCTTGTTGACCTTTAGAAAAATCGGAGGATTGTATTCCAGACGTGCACTTTTCGCATAGAGCCTTCCCCAACGTGCAAATACCCTTTTTTCTGAACCAGACAGTTTAATCTTCTGAATACCGTTAAGCATTGCATAACTCATGCCTGCCTCTTCAGCGCTGAGTTTCATCTGTTTTCGGGAAACGCCCATTTTCACAAGCGAAGCGGCTACACTCAGTACGACGGTTGATAAAATAATGATGATAGAGGGCCATACGAGAGCGGGAGCAAATGCAAAGATCTGGCCGATATACAGAAGAGACATCAGACTGCTTAACCCGATGGAAAGGATATTGTTCAGCAGCATACTGCACAGAGAGCTGACGGACTCTGCCCGGTTTGAAAGCTCACCAGAAGAAAATCTTCTGAAAAAACTCACGGGGAGAGAAAGGATCCGCATCATAACAGAGGCTTCCACCGCCTGGGACGTTTTTGTGTTCAACCTTTGCATCAGGAGCTCACGCACAACCGTCAGCATCTGTGATGCGAAAGCTGAGGCGATAAGAAAAACAGCGACGCCATTCAGGGCATTCATACGCTTTTCCTTCATAATAACCCCTGTAACCGCCTGATAAACTCTCGGTTCGATCATGCCTACCAGTGTTACTGCAAGAGTAGCCAGTGCAATAAGCAGAAAATCCCCCTTCGATATACTGTTTTTCATATAAATCAGAAGATCCGGAATCCCAAGTTTTTTCATCGGCAGAGGCTGGTAAAAGCACAGTGCTTCTTTCGCAAACTGCTTCGCATTTTTCTTGTTGACACGTGTTTTCTTTCGTGTCTCCGGGTCCCTATACTCATAGCCGGAAATCATACCAGGAAGCAGAGCAACCGTTGTCCCGGTTTCTTTCATATATCCGAGCATCGGGCCAAATGCATCCTTCTGCCAGCCTTCTTCCAGATATACTTCGCGTGTCATAAGGCCTACCGGGCGGAGCGCATACTCAAGCTGGTCATTTACATCCGTGATGCTTTCGGGGATTTCTCCCGGCTTGTGATGGTAATATTTCAGAATATCATCCAGCGCTTCCTTGACAATCAGCCGCTTATCCGCAGCCCTTTCCGAATCCCATTTATCCATAACCACACTGGCCATGCGAAAAAACGAGTCTTCCAGGACTTCCTGATCACTTTGCTGACGCTGCCTGATCTGTTCATCAAACCATCCCATATGTTCTCCACCTCCTTACTCGCTGGTTACCAAATCAGCATATACACCGCCTTTGGCATACAGCTCTTCATGTGTCCCGCGTTCCACAATCCGGCCTTTCTCCAAAACAATAATCTCATCACAGTCACGGATAGTCGACAGGCGATGTGCAATCACAATACAGGAAATGCCTCTCTCCTTGACCGCTTTGACCAGTTCATATTCTGTTTTTGCATCCAGTGCGCTGGTCGCTTCATCTAGGATAATGATCGAAGGATCCTGTGCCAGAACTCTGGCAATTTCAAGTCTTTGACGCTGCCCGCCGGAAAGGTCGCGTCCATTCTCTGTCAGCTTGCTCTGATAGCCTCCCGGCCGCTGAAGAATATCATCGTGGATCTGAGCATCCCTCGCCGCCAGAATCACTTCAAAATCCTCAATGGACCGGTCCCACATGCGGATATTATTCGCAATGGTATCTTCAAACAGAACGATATCCTGGTCCACCATCGCAACCGAACCCGTGAAAACACTGCGCGGTATGTTCTGTATCGGTCTTCCATCAAACAGGATTTCTCCATCCCAGGGCTGGTAAAGGCCTGTAATCAGTTTGCTGACAGTTGACTTACCGCTTCCGCTTCCTCCGACAATCGCAATCCTGCTGCCAGGTTTCATATGCATGGAAAAATCTTCAATTATTGGATTTCCAAGAGGTGAATAGCCAAAGGTAAGATTCCTGACTTCCACCTCGCCTCCAAGCTTCGCAAAGTCTTCATTTTCTTCGGGCTTGCTGATTTGGGTCAACGGATCATCATGGTACTCCATCACGTCTTCTACACGTTCCATCTCTGTACGCGTTTCCTGTATGGTCTGACCTGCACTGACAAGAGTCATTGCGGGATCCATAAAGGAGGTGAGTAAACCCTGGAACGTGGTAATCATGCCGAGGGTAAAATTCCCATTCATCGCAAGCCTTACGCCGAGGAACAGAACCACATAACTGGATATCGAACTGACCAGTTGCGGTATCAGTCCAAACTTTGCATTCAGCGTATTAAACCGTACTTCCTGTGTATTCACTGATGCCTGATAACCTGACCATTTTCGGAAGAAACCACTCTCTGCCCCGGAAGCTTTGATCGTCTCCGCCATGCTGATACCGGCCATGGTCGCCGATGCAAGTTTGCCTGCATCTCGCATCTGTACACGGGTCAGATTCACACGCTTTTCAGACATGTAATGTGCGACAAGCAGGTTCACCACCAGAGAAAACAGTCCAACCAGTGTCATCAGCGGACTGTAGCGCAGCATAATCACCAGATAGAAAAGCATCATCAGTGTATTGAGTGCAAGCGGCGCGACCGTCCCGACCAGTGTCCCGGCAATTGAGGCATTCGTTCCCTGTCTTTGCAGGATATCACCTGTCAGTCGTTGCGAAAAGAACTCGACAGGAAGCTTCAGGATTTTCCACATGAAGGAAGCATTGCCTTCAATTGCCATTTTTCCGTCGATTTTCAGGGTATAGATCGTTCTTGCCCATTCCACCACAACCTGAAATACACACAGCAAAGCCATTGCCGCAATGAAAGGGTTCAACCACTCCGGTGCACGGCCTGAAAGCAGTCGGTCGAAGAACATCCGTGACATCACCGGATTGATCACTCCGAACAGGTATGAAATCACAGACATCAGTGTAACGAATACCACGGCTGCACCAGCACCCTTCAGCCGTTTTCTGGCAAACTCCAGAGTGCTCTTGCGTTTTCCAGACGGAACAAATGACTCTCCAGGGGCAAAGGTCAGAACAAGCCCCGTGAAGGATTCATCAAATTCCTCCATGGAGACACGCACAATTCCTCTGGCGGGATCGTTGATCACAGCCTTGCCCTTTTTGAATCCGTCCAGGACAACAAAATGGTTGAAATTCCAGTGTATGATGCACGGAAATGTCGCAGATTGCTGCAGGCCTTCCAGTTCCATCTTGTATCCATGGACATCCAGACCATAGTTACGGGCAGCCAGGTATACATTTTTCATATTGGAACCATCTCTGGATACACCGCAGTCCAGCCGGACCTGCTCAAGCGGGATCCATTTCCGATAATAGGCAAGAACCATGGCAAGGCAGGCAGCGCCACATTCCAGGGCCTCCATCTGCATAATCACTGGTACTTTGGCAACCCTGTTTTTCACTGGCTGAATCGCAGTTTTCTTTAGTGTGATTCTCATATGGCAGCCTCCTTAGTTCAGCAGGAAGCTGATAGGAGTTGTGGATTCCGTCACAATCTGAGCATCATATATGCCATCTGGAAGCTCTTTACTGATGTCGTTCAGTGCAATGCTGATGGTTGCATAGTCATAGATATGCGCATCCGTGACGGTCGCAAGCTTGTCCTCGATTCTCACTCTTCTGTCCGACTGGAAAGCACTTTGCAGTTCTCCCCTCATATCAAACACCGAGACGATTCCGTTTTCGACAAATACTGCATAGTTTTGATCCGTTGTCTCCTTCGGAAGCCCCTGCTTTTCCGCAAACTCCAAGAGGTATGTACCTTCCGCAAGCGTACTGCCATCATCAAGGTGAACATCCAGAGCAAGCCGGCTGTTTTGCGAAATATCCTTTATTTCGCCTGGCTCTCCGTTTACACGGACTGGCATGTGGATTTTGACAATCTCCAGCTGTGGAATCTCGATTTCCGCATAAAGCATGCCATATTGCGCATTGACCTTGATATCAATGGTACTCTCCATGACCGAAGTCGATGCATATACGATAAAGCCCAAAAGCATGACGACAACGGCGGAAAGAACCATCCAGAGCTTCGGGCTCGTTACCCGCATATAATCATGCAGTTCCTCCGGTGAAGAAATCCGGTCAATGCTTTCTTTTCTGAACAGCTGATGATTCATCAAAAGAAACTCCTTTCTGTCTGAGACTGTCCGGACCAGCATTCTGGTGATCCGACTTGTTCTATCCTAAACCGCCCTCATAAAACCATGGACAGCATTCCATAAAAAGCCATGAATGCCACAAGCAGAAGAATTTCATGTTTCCACCGCTTCTGAAGAAGCCCAAGACACTCCCTCATAAACGCATTAGGCCAGAACCACCATTTCGTCTTGCTTCCTATTCCTTCCGCATGCAGACCTGCATCCTGAGCCCAGATACCGCTGCGAAAAACATGATAGTTCGTTGTTACAAAAACAATTTTCCCTTTTGCCTGAATGCTTTCAATGATTTTCTTTGAAAACGACATGTTTTCCAAAGTGCTCCGGGATTGTGTCTCCGGGATAATCCTCTCTGCCGGAATCTGCTGCTCAAGGAGATACTGCCTCATCGCCTCAGCCTCGGGCATGCATTCATTGCTTCCCCTGCCTCCTGATGGAATCAGAATGGCTTCTTTTCCTGTCTCTGCTTTCTGTGTTCGCCAGAATTCGACCGCGCGGTCCACGCGTCCCCGTAAAAGCGGCGGCAGGGATCCATCCTTTCTGAACCAGCAGCCCAGAATCACAATGAAGTCCTTATCCATGGACGGCTTCCATCTTGCAGCTTTCATGCCACACACAATGGAGCCAGCCAGCATACACTCAAAATATACATAGGCGGTAGCGTATACGTTTTCAAAAGCATTATTCACTCTGCCCTGCCATTCTGAGCCGGAGAAATCTCTTGAAGTCAGAAGCCATCCCATCAGCAGCCCTGCAATCAACAGAGCACTCGTCAGGAGCGCAAGCACATTTTGCACATGCCTTCCCTCATGTCGTATCAATGCAAGATTGCTCACAGCCATCAGAATGGAAAAAGCAACAACAAGCGGGGTGGAAAGCAGCATAAATCTCCGTGCAGCACCATTAATAACGGAAATCGCTGCGATCATGCTGTTTTCTTCAGGTGAAAGGATATGGCCTATTGTGACATAGAGCATCACGACAAACGTTGCAAGAGCAAATATAGATGCACCTGCATAATAAATCGTCGAATAACTGTAGAACCTGCATCCCTTTGCCTGCAGAAAATTCCATGCCATGATCAAGCACAGAAGAAGCCAGAACAGAGTTATTGCTACCAAT
>ONVN01000261.1 GCA_900321295.1 uncultured Eubacteriales bacterium | reverse complement strand
CCGAAAGTACTTGGCTGGAGACGGCCCGGGAGGATAGGTCGCTGCCGGATTCCAATACAGAAGCTCGTAAGAGCTTCTCTTTTTTTGTCTATAGAAATAGAAGAGCCTTATGGCTCTTCTCAAGATGAGCATTAAGATAAAAGATCAAGCAATTCATCTTTTGTGAGGTTTATTAGACTTGTATTACGGCCTTCAATGATGGCATCTGCTAGATCTTTTTTCGCATTCTGAAGATTGAGTATTTTTTCTTCGATTGTTCCTTTGACGATGAGACGAAACTCAGTGACCTGCCTTGTCTGTCCAATCCGATGGACGCGGTCGGTTGCTTGATTCTGGGCAGCGACATTCCACCATGGATCATAATGGATTACAACATCCGCGCCGGTGAGATTTAATCCTGTCCCTCCGGCTTTAAGTGATATGAGAAAAACCGGAACCGTTCCATAATTAAAGGAATGAACCAATTCCACGCGTTGCTCTTTTGAAGTGGAACCTGTGATTTTATAATATTGGATATCTTGTTTTTTTAGATCTTCTTCAAGCAGAGAGAGCATCGAAGTAAACTGTGAGAATACCAGCATACGGTGCCCCGCATCGATTGCAGCTTCTATCAGTTCGATACATGCTTCTCGTTTAGCAGAATGTCCATGATAGTCTTCAAAATGCAGGGAAGGATCACAGCAAATCTGGCGAAGGTGTGTTAACTCCGCTAATATTTTCAATTTATCTGTTCCATTGTCACTCAACTTTTCTAATGTTTTTTTCATGTGCAGAACCTGCGCATCATAAAGCATTTGCTGATCTTTGTCAAATTTGGCATATCGCACTTCTTCAAGTTTTGCAGGAAGATCTTTTAACACATCTTCTTTTCTGCGTCGAAGAACGAAAGGCCCTATCATCTGTTTAAGTTTCATGGTTGCTTTTTCGTCTTTGTACTTTGTGATCGGGGTCTCGAAGCGATTGATAAAGTCTGCTGAAGAGTATAAAAACCCAGGCATCAGAAAATCAAAGATGGACCACAATTCTGAAAGACGATTCTCGATTGGCGTTCCGGTCAAGGCATAACGATGTTCTGCGTGAATGACCTTGACGGATTTACTGATCACAGAATTTTGATTTTTAATATACTGTGCTTCATCCAATATGCAGGTATGAAAACGCAATTCTTCATAATATTCAATATCACGTTTCAGAGTGTCATAGCTTGTGATATACACATCGGGAGCAGAAGCACTATTTGAACAATCGGTGAGCGGAAATGCATCGGAAGTATGGGATACTGAGCCAGCAGACCTGTTTTTCAGATCAACTAATTGCTGTGAACGGATAGACTGAGGTCCTGTTAATGTTGCAACGACCAGTTCTGATGCAAATTGATGTATTTCTTCCTGCCAGTTATATACAAGGGATGCAGGACAAACAACAAGTGATGGGGTATGAATTCCATTTTCTTTATCTGATAGGAGTAAAGAAATGACCTGTATTGTTTTCCCGAGCCCCATTTCATCCGCCAGAATTCCGCCGAATCCGGAACGCTCAAGGGTTGTAAGCCATTTGAAACCATAGCTTTGATATGGACGGAGCACTGTTTCAAGTGAGGAAGGTATTTCATAATCAGCGTCAGTTACTGTTTTAAAGTTTTTTACCAATGAGCGATACGTTCGATCACGGGATGATACAAGATTTTTATGTTCTTCAAGTAACCGATCCAGGAACAGAGATCTGAACAACGGAAGATGAAGCTTCTGTTTGATAGCATGTGTTGGAACCAGATCCAGAGAATGAAAGAGACTTAAAACTTCTTCAATCTCATTACACTGCTCTAAATCCAAAAAGTCACCAGAATGAAGACGATAATATTTTTGCTTTTTCTGATAGCTTTCGAGTACGGAAAGCAATTCATCTTCGCTCATATCAGGGGAATTGATCGAAAGATTCAATAGATCTGACTCAATCGATATGCCTACAGTCATTTGTGATGAATGATGAATGCGAAGAGAACGGAAGCTGTCAGTGCCATTGACTATGCCGTAACGTGAAAGATCGGCAATTCCATCTCGAAGAAAAATGAAAAGCTCATCTTCATTTACGGTGGAATAAAAGACGCTCTGATCTGGGTTGAACTGCCCTGCATATTGGGTAATGATTTTTGTCACGCGCTGTTCTTGAAAGGTATCATGGTATTCTGATGAATCATGGGCATTTGGAGCAAGTGGATAACATTTTTCATCATATGTTGCTGTTGCTTTGATGGACAGGACAGAATCAGAAATATCACAATAAAATGCAAAAAACGGTTCAGGAGGAAGAAATAAAGAGGCTTCCTCTTCACAGTGATCGACAAGATGAACATATGCACGATCAACCAGATCGGGGATAACACGATAATAGAATTCCTGAAGATTGGACAGACCAATGTGAAAACGAAAGAAACCGGAAGCATCTGCAACAGAGCGAAATGGCAATAAGGCGGATGCTTCTTTCTGGTTTATCCGGGACAAAGCATTTTCACTCAATATATATGTATTTGTGCAGCCATGGAGTTCCAACGGGATGGTTCCTGAAACGGCAACACCCGAAAAAGAATCGTGCGCATCTCCTAATCTGTCGACATATACAGTGAAAGACATATCACAATGTCCCACATGCATTGTACTGACGACTCCGTTGGATTTATCATGATATTCACAAAGCAGTCCTTCTGCAGCGTCGTAAAATTGATCAAGGAGACTTCCATACAGATCTTGCTGATATGGACAATTGAGCGCTGCAGAATACAGATCTTTGCTGAGCAGCTGAGAATTTACTTCCATGATTTCTGAAACCTTGCGCATTATCAGAGAAAAAACCGGCATGCTATCGTCCATGAAATCTTCAGTAGCGAAATCAATGGTTTCCTTCTTTGACAACACAAGACGTGTTTTGTCACGATAAGCTTGCATAAGTGAATATAGATTGCGCAGCACGATCTGTTTATTCCCGACGTGGCCGATCTTGAAGGAGAGCTTTACAGAGGCATCTTCTACAGATATTCTGGGCACGATAATGATCTTCTTTTCTTTTTCCGGAGATAAGGTGGTACTCCCAGATGAAGCTGACTGATTTTTTTCCAGTGAGGAAAAAAAGGTCATGGCAGCCTGATCTGTCAGATCAGATGGGGCATTTAAAACGGAAAACGTACGTGCGGCACGGGTCAGCAGGAGCTTATGTTCACAAAGTACTGTCTGGTTCTCAGTGCAGTTGCATTGACTGTAAGCGAGTGATTTTGGGTGAAAAATCATACGTGTGCTGCAATAGCCAACCTCATCCCAATAATCAAGTTTTCCAGTCAACTCACGTATGCCGTCCCTTGAAATGCTTTCAGAGACATGAATATTGGGCGTATGGGTGGCATCATTCATTATTTCCGAAACACGTGCAATTGAATATTCGGATGTTTTCAAAGGATCCAAAATGGATGCAAAATCATACATAACAAGACTCGGTATCCGGCTTTCAGTGCCGATAGCTTGCAAGACCGGAAGATAACGAGTGCCTAAGGTTGTCCGTAGTATATTCCTGCGCTGGATTTCAGCAGCTTTTTTTTCTTTTGCCTGTCTGGCATTAAATGCATGGTCGGACTCTTTTTGTAAAAACGGGCCATAATGCATTTCACGATACATAAGCATTGCGCCAATATGAATGCAGCGTTCTCCGTAACATTTGGGACAGGTACAAAACCCCCATGTTTGTGACCATGTATCCTCCAATTCAGTTGGTATTCTTGAAAGAAGAACATTGTAATACCTTGTTCCGTCTTTGTATGTACACGAGAGCGAATCCACATGATCAGTAAAATCGATAACATGAGAAGTCATATTGCTGGTTTCGATTTGTTTGATCGTATTTGCATCAAATAGACATCGCCAGTCCGATTCTTTGTAATAACGACCATTCCTGTCCGATTGAAACTCTGACATGCTGAAATACCCCCTGCAGGTCTTTGGGAATGAAAGCATTGTATCGTATGAAGAAAAGGAATGCAAATGTGCAAATATGAAGATGATAATTATCATTTTTTCATGGAATCCTCATTTGCTTTTAGTTGAGATTATGAAGAAATAGGCTATACTGAACATGCTGTTTCGCAAGCCAGGGATGACTTTGTTTGCGGAAACCAAGAATCAATTCGTGGAGGTTTTACAGATGTTCAAAAAAATTACAAGTAGCCCTGCATTACTGTCCCTGTTGATGATTGTTTTTGGAATAATCCTTGTAGTGTGGCCAAGCCCAGTTCTTTCGGCGGTGATTTCACTTCTTGGTGTAGGGCTTATTGTTGGTGGTGTAATTGCAGCGGTAGGTTGGTATAAAACAAGAGAGAGTACTGTCCTGAGCTATTCAAGACTTGGTTCTGGGCTGATTGCCATTGTGGCAGGTGCGATTATTCTGTTTCATCCCTTGGAAGTTGCTTCTTTCTTCCCGATTGCGATAGGCATAGTGATTCTTGTGACTGGGTTGATCAACATGGCTCAAGCACTGGATTTGAGGAAAGCAGGATATCCTCGCTGGCTTGTTTCTTTTATTCTGTCCATTGTTACGATCGCGTGTGGGATTGTATTTGTTACGCAGCCGATATCTGCACTTGAAATACCTGTCATTGCAGCGGGGATCATACTCATTTATGATGGAGTTTCCAGCTTGTGGATTTCGACAAGATTATCAGAGCAGGCATAAAAAAATACGGAGCCGTGTGCTCCGTATTCTTCGTTTATAAACTCAGTTTTACATGATCCATTGCTGTGATGAGGCGGTCACTGAAATCATCAAATTCTGGGTCTGGTTTCTGAAGTTCCGGGTGGGAAAGAATGTGATCCACGGCAATTTGGATACCGCGGCAGAAGGGTGTGGTGCAGATAAAGTCTGGAACAAGTGACTTGACTTTTGTATTATCAAATACAACTGAACAAGCCTTGTCTCCCAAAAGTGAACCACAAAAATCATATTGACGAGCCTGTGCGAGAAGAGAGGAAGGGACATAACATGCATGAAGTTCTTTGCCAAGAGCATGGGCCGTCATTTCCATGATTTGATTCCATGTCAGACTTTCATCACTGGTGATATGAAACGCTTCTCCGATGGCTTTGGGGTTCCCCATAAGCCCCACAAAAGCTTTTGCAAAATCAGAATTATGAGTCACTGTCCAGAGAGATGAGCCGTCTCCATGAATAATGATGGGTTTGTCGTGCAGGATACGATCCAAGACCTGCCAGGAACCGCCGTGACCATGAACGGCAACAGGAACGGAGCGTTCATCATAAGTATGACTTGGACGAACAATGGTGGCAGGGAAACCAGACTCTTCGATTGCCTGACGCAGGATCATCTCACATGCGATTTTGTCGCGTGAGTATTTCCAATAAGGATTGCAAAGTGTTGTTCCCTCTGTGATTCTGTAATTTGCAACAGGTTTGTGATAGGCAGAAGCAGAGGAAATGTAGATATATTGACCACACCGTCCATTAAAGATCCGAAGATCTGTCAGCACATGATCAGGAAGAAAGCCTATGAATTCACAGACGACATCAAATGTCTGG
>ONVN01000149.1 GCA_900321295.1 uncultured Eubacteriales bacterium | reverse complement strand
TGAAGGGGTAAAGGTTGCCAATATCTGCGGCTCCTGCGGAAAGAAGGCCATCCCGCTGGCCCTCCTCGGCGCCGACGTGACGGTCTTCGACATTTCCGAGGACAATCGGCGGTATGCGCTGGAAACGGCCCAGGCCGCAGGCGTCCGCATTGGCTATGAAGTCGGAGATGTGCTGGAGACCGACCTGGCAAAATACGGCGAATCCTTCGATGTCGTCTTTATGGAAGGCGGAATTCTCCACTATTTCCACGACCTGGATGAATTCATGCAGGTCATGTGCTCCCTTCTGAAGCCGGGCGGAAAAATGATCTGCAGCGACTTTCATCCCTTTACCAAAATCATGGATGCGCTGAAGCTGGAAACGCCCGCCATGAGTTACTTCTCCACCGAGATCTATGAGGGTGAAATGGCGCATGCCCGGTTCTATGATGAAGAAACCAGGAAACGCATGCCCAAATGCAGCTACCGGAAATATACCGTCAGCGAAATCATCAATGCCATTCTGCGCAACGGTTTTTCCCTCGAGCGTTTTGATGAGCATCCCGCCTGGGAAAATGAAAAGCTGCCCGGTGAGTTTACCGCCATTGCCCGCAGAAAAAGCTGAAAACGCCGGAAGGAAGCCGCGAAAGCAGCACAGAATCTTCGAATCGGAAAATCAAATCAACGGAGGTACAGTAAAATGATCCGGATTTATGGAATGCCCACATGCCCCTACTGCGATTATGTCCACGAACAGATTGCAGGACGTGAAGACGAGTTTGAATACATCAATATCGGAGAACACATCCGGTATCTGAGTGCGTTCATGCGGCTCCGTGATACAAATCCCGTGTTCGATCACTGCAAGGAAATCGGAGATGTTGGTGTCCCTGCCTTTGTGTTTGAGGACGGCAGGGTGTCCATTGATCCGGCGGATGCCGGCCTGATTGAATACGGCTCTCCGGCTGCCTGTTCCATCGAGGATCACAAAAGCGGAAGAAAAGGCTGCTGATGACATGCAGGTGATGGCCATTCGCAGTCTCTTCCGGGGAGGTCAGAAACATGTGTTTTTTCAGACAACCGGATATCCAAGCGGAGGTGGAGGCGTACCGGAACCGCCCGGATGCTTTCCTGGTCGATGTCCGTGAACCGGATGAATTCCGCTCCGGCCATATTCCCGGCGCGCTCAATGTTCCCCTTTCCGAAATCCGCCAGGTCACGTTTCCAAAGGAGAAGGTACTCTGTCTTTACTGCCTGAGAGGAACCCGGAGCAGGCGGGCTGCCAGCATTCTGAAGCAGATGGGGTATGAACAGGTAAAAAGCATCGGGGGGATTGTCCGCTATCACGGACAGCTGGAGCGTTAACACACATCCTGTCTTTTCCCTCGCCCTGAAGGTTTCACAGACCGTTCTTCATGGAACTCCGGCCGCATCGCGCAGGCAGGAAGGTTCCGCATTCTCAGATTTCATTCCGGGGAAGTGATGATCATGCAGGTACGAAGAGCAGCAGCTGAAGAAATGCTTGCTCTGTGGGGCTTCCCGGATGCGGAGACGGCATCCCCCACGGCCAGGTTCTTTTACAGAAATCTCATCACAGGAAACGCCGTCTTCTGGACCCTTGACAACGATGGGGAGCTTGCCGGTGAGCTGTATGCTTTCCTTTGTCTTGAAGACAGGGACTTTGCAGACGGCAGGGAGACTGCTTACCTGTGTGCATTCCGGGTCAAAGAACCGTACCGAGGACAGGGCCACGGAACCAGCATGATGTCCGTGGCCCTTGCCCAGCTGAAGGAAATGGGATTCCGGTATGCAACCATTGGCGTTGCCAGTGATGAACCGCAGAACATCCGGCTGTACCGGCGCCTGGGATTCAGCGCCAAAATCAGGGACTGTCCCGAGGATCCCTGCGCCAGGGATGAAAACATGCAGCCGGTGCATGAGAAAAACGCTTTCTGGCTGCTGAAGAAAACACTGTAGCCTCACAGATGTCCGAAGGTCCGGCATCTGAAAAGGTGATTCTTTACGGAGGACATCATGATCGAACTCAAACCGATCACCGAAGAGAATTTCCTGGATGCATTTCATCTCAGCCTCGCCCCCGGCCAGGAGGTGTTTGTGTCCCACCCGATCCGAAGCCTGGCTCAGGCGTACGTCTACAGGGATCAGTGTCAGCCCTTCGGCATTTATGCTTCCGGTCAAATGGTCGGCTATGTCATGGTGATCTATGACTATGATGTTCCCGAGTATGATATCTGGCACATGATGATCGACAGGGACGAACAGGGCCGGGGGTACGGCGGTGCAGCATTGGATGCGGTGATCCGGTATATCCGGACAAAACCCTTCGGCGACTCCGGCCGGATTGCCCTGACCTGCCATAAGGACAACCACACTGCCCGAAAGCTGTATGAAAGCAGAGGCTTTGCCTTAACCGGAAATGAGGATGAAGACGAAGCCGAACTTGTTCTGACCCTTTCGTAAAGCATCCGGACCGCCCGTTCGCTGCATGGAGGAAAATGCATGCTCATCCGAATCGGAGCCTTCGACATCACCGAATGCTGGGACGGTGTGTTTTATAAAAAACTGTCCCGGTATCCGGACATCACGCCATGGGAGATGCAGACCGTGCTGGACTTCATCCGCTACGAAGAGGCCAGCGGCCGTTGCTGTGAAATTGAAGCAGAGCCCGGTATCCTTGAAGCCATCCGCCGCTTCAGGAAAACCTGTGATCCCGGTGTACGCATTCCCCCGCCCGCAAAAATTGAAGAATGCACGGCATGCCCAGGATACCGGGGATGTATGACGGACTATGTTTGTCATACATCCTCTGTGGAAAATGCCATGAAGATCTTTCGCTGCGGCCGGCTGCTTTCACCCGTTCTGGCGCGAAAAAAAAGTGCAGCCGAACTTCAGAAAGAAGCACGGAATGCGGCAAACGACCCGGAAGATTATTTCGAGTACATCATGTTTGCGTGGGGAAACTGCCAGGCGGGAGACCGGCTTGTGATGGAAAGAAAGCTCGGACGTTTTCCTGATGAAAAGGATCTGAGCACGGGGTTTACACCCGGGGTGCGTTTTTTCTTCCGGTATGACACGCTGGTGCATCATCCCGATGCGGTCTTTGAAGGGGTGCTGCCTCTGAAAGTCCGGAATGAAGTCATCCTGGAGGACTGGCTGACAGCCGCCATTGTTCCCGAAAGCGACCGTGAGACTGTTGCGCCGTTTGTACCGGAAGGACTGAAGGCAAGCGTCCATTTCCTGAAAAACGACAGCAGGGATATCTGGGAATGGTCTGAAAAAGTCTACGAGTATGTGAAACGTCTGTGACGGGCAACGTTTTTTCCGGCGGAATCCCGGGAGGCGGGACCGTCCAAGGACAACGCACTTTGCATCTTCTGTGCGGGAAGGCTCAGCGATGGAACAAAGAGAAATGGATGTCAAACGTTACTGGAATGCGGTTTCTGATTCGGAATGGTATCAGTCCTTAAGGACAGAAGAAAAGCTCGGCCGGCTGAGGCAAAATCCCCAAAGCGCCTTTTACCCCGGCGTCCTGGAACTGATGCAGAAATACATCGGTGAATTCAAAGGAAAAAAGATCCTGCTGCCATCAAGCGGTGACAATTATGCGGCCTTTGCCTTTGCACTCATGGGAGCAAAGGTAACCTCGTCTGATCTCAGCGAACGGCAGCTGGAAAATGCCAGGTCGGTTTCCGATTCCTGGAAGCTCGAGATCGAGTATGTCTGCGATAATACCATCTCTTTATCCAGGTTCGGTGACGGGACATTTGATCTGGTTTATACGTCAAACGGAACCCTGTCCTGGATCCACGACCTGGGAGAGATGTACAGGAATATCGGGAGAGTTTTGAAAAAGGGCGGGTATTCGGCCATGTATGATGTTCATCCGTTTACCAGGCCTTTTACAATGGAAGCATGGAAAGCGCCTGAAATCAGAAAATCCTACGGCGATGTTTTTCCTGATCTCCACTGGAGAGTTCAGGATATCCTCAATGCCCATGCACAGGCTGGAATGCGGTTTTTGGAAATGGCCGAGATTCCTTCCGCCGACACATCGTTCTGGTTTACCTTCGAGGAACGGAAATCAATCACCGAAGCGGAGACAGAACACATCAATGACTGGAAGTATAATCCCATGGCAGCGATCCCGGTATGGATCACGATGATTGCTCAAAAGCAGGATTCCACAGGCTTCCGGTAAGGCGGACCCGAACCGGAGGATATAAACAGGGATGGATCTGCATCTGCCGGGAGAAATCCTTCCGGCAAAACGGCTTTGTGTTTTTTGATCAAGTCTCTTTGGCATGGAGGGCTGGGTATGAAGCTGGAACGAATGGACGATTTTTTCGCCGCACGGGTTGAGGGCTATGATGAGCATATGCGGACGACGATTGAAGGGGCGTCCTGTTTCTATGCATATACGGCATCCCTTCTGCCAATGGAAAGAAATGCACGGATTCTGGACCTTGGCTGCGGAACCGGGCTGGAATTGGAAGAATACTTCCGGCTGAATCCGGAAGCACAGGTCACAGGGATTGATTTGTCCGAAGCGATGCTGAAAGCATTAAAAGAGAAACTTCCGGATCCGGGAATCCGCCTGATTCAGGGTTCGTATTTTGATATCCCCTTCGGAGAGGGAGTCTATGACGCAGCGGTCTCCGTGGAATCACTGCACCATTTTCCGGCAGAGCAGAAGGAAGCATTGTACAGAAAACTGCATGCTGCACTTAAGCGTTATGGCTGTTTCGTGCTGACCGACTATTTTGCCGAATCAGAAGAACTGGAAAAAGAGTACTTTCAGAACCTGAAACAGCTGAAAGAAGAACAGGGCCTGCCTGATGACGGTCTGTTCCATTATGACACGCCGCTGACTGTTGAACATGAAATACAGCTTCTGAAGCAGGCAGGCTTTTCAAATATACAGATTCTGAAAGAATGGGGAACGACGTTTACCCTGCTGGCAGAACGTTAAGTTTCCCTTTCAGGGAGGTGTCAAACCGTGGTTGTCACCATCATCTGCCAGATTGCCTTATGGGTCTGGTTTCTGGGATGTACGATCACCTACAGAATCGGAAAACGTCTTCTTGTAGAAGGCATGGGACTCAAAAGCGCTGAATTTGCTGCCCTTTGTCTGTACAGCCTGGGTCTTGCCGCGTTTCATTGCTTCCGGCCTGCCGGAAAGTGGATTCTGTTTGGAATCCTGGTACTGTGGTTCATGGTGCAGTTTA
>ONVN01000361.1 GCA_900321295.1 uncultured Eubacteriales bacterium | reverse complement strand
GCAGTCTCGTTCTTCTTCGTACGCGATGAGGTAGTAACGGTCGTTACACCAGAGTGTGGCATACGGGGAAACCTCATAGGTTTTGTCGTCCCTGTGTGGCACGACTGCCTTGTCCGGTACCTGATAATCAATCATGTGGAACTGGATTTTCTTCTTCTCAATCACCGCTCTGAACAGAGCATCCGCCACATACATGGTGCCGCCTGCAGCTTTTTTAATGGAGCGTACATGATTCAGCGTGTTCTCAAGACAGGGCCTGTCCGTAATGCTGGCTAACGGGCCAAGCTTTGAAATCATGCGTTTGCTGCGCTCAACACTGATAAAACGGGAGGCTGCAATGGCATCAACAAGCACCTTCAGCTCAATTGCATCAAACTCGCGGCTGGCCACATGGTAGAACATGGGTCTCCCGTTCTCATGCGTCTTGACGATATCAAATCCACCGGCAATGAGCTGGTCCACATCTGAATCAATGGTCCGGCTGACCGGTGCTTCAATCCCGTTCTGCTCAAGCATTTTTTTGATGTCTCTGGACGAAACCAGGTGATCCGGATCGGTCGTCTCGTACAGATAGCGGAGAGTCATAAGAATTCTGCTCTGTTCCTGCATACGTATCCTCCTGTTTGTGGTCAGCAGACAATATCCCGTTACGCCACATTGGGCCGGACAAGTTTTTTCGGATATGGTCCCTAATGCTTCTGGTTCAGATTATCGTTAATCAATATTTGCATATGGATTATATGCGATTTTTCATTTTCATGCAAGCTATCCAGCACAAGAAAATGTATCGGTTGCACAGACACCAGCTTTTTCCTTCCTCTTAATGCTTCTGCATGCCATAATATGAATGTTTGCAGAAAAATGCATTGGTCTGGCATACAATCGGAAGCAGATGGGGTATCACCACTCTGGTTTTCACATAATATCCTTATATTTCACAAAGAGCGAGGGATCCTGATGAATTATGATATCTTCACCTGGCATTTGTGTTTCAGAAAATAAACGTTCATATTCCATGTCGTATCATCCGACAGAGTATTCTCTTTTTTGTGCTGGATCATAACCATCATGATGAACATTATACGCAGACCAAAGGCGGTACGCTTTTTCTCCGAGAGTTTATTCTTCATCTGCTGTAGTTTCAGGGAGACTGTTTATTCGAAACCTGGTTGGCCACGGACCGACTCCTGGGTTGAGTTTGAGGTAATTGCCAGGTGTGGTACCACAGAGTTTCTTGAACTGACGGATAAAATGATAGACATTGTGGTATCCGCACTGTTTGGCGGTAACAGAGACCGGAGTCCCGTCCCGAAGCATCAGGCAGGCACGCTCCATACGGATATTCTGCACGTCCTGTGCAGGGCTGATTCCAAAACGCTGCCGATAGATGGAGTAAAAATATGGCTGGCTGACGTAAAGGTTCGCAGCCATATTCGGCACGGTCCAGTCCTCTTCAGGATGTTCAAGAATCTGACTCCGCAGTTCCTCAAGATTCTGCAGGCGTTTAAATCCAAGATCAAGGTTGTTTTCCTGGAGATAAAAGTATGTGGAAATCATAATAAGGATTTCTTCTGCCTTCAGGACCATATATTCATTCCGGTAAGGGTCAGTACTGTGGTAGCTCAGGCTGATGGACCGGAAGAGATTGGAAATATCCGGATTGTTTTTCAGATTATACAGTTTCTGGGGCGTGAGCTTATAGTGTTCAAGCAGAGGAAAAAGATCACCCTCCAGATGCATCCAATGGTGATGGAGCGGCGCTGTACATGTATATTTATGCGGCGTATGGGGCGGAATGATGAGGATCGAACCGGGAAGCGCATGAACGGTTTCATGTTCAAGCTGCAGATCAATCTCGTCAAAGTATTGCGCAAAGATCCAGTACGGGAAGCTCCCGTCCGTGCGATCCAGGACAATTCCTTCGGGGACATACCAGTTATACTGGGCATCAACGACTGAAAACATCAAGAGCTCCTTCAATCAATGAATCTGACTTAATTCGTGAAACCATGAGAAGAATTCATGCGCAGCGGGCTCCCAG
>ONVN01000026.1 GCA_900321295.1 uncultured Eubacteriales bacterium | reverse complement strand
CCAGAATTGTTTCATAGTTGGTGGCTTCAATGCTGGTCAGCATGGTTACTCCTACCTGAATGGTTCGCATGGAATTCGTATTCGTGACCAGAAGCGGCCATAGATATGTATTCCATGAGGCAACAAATGATTGCAGGAACAGAGTCAGGACAAGAGGCCAGCATGTGGGAACCAGGATAAAAACAAGAAAACGTAAATCACCGCATCCATCGATTTCAGCAGCTTCACGGAGACCATTCGGAGAATTCTTGAACCGCTGGCGGAGCATGAACATCTGAGAGGCTCCGACAAAGGAAACGATGCACATTCCCAGATATGTATCAAGAAGCCCAAGTCTTGAAACGGTCTGATAGTTTGTGATGAGCAAAGTGTCTGCAGGCAGCATCATGGTTCCGAGAAGAAAGAGAAAGAGGAAGTTTTTTCCCTTGAACTCAAAGAATGCAAAAGCATAGGCTGCCAGAACTGCCAGGATAAGACGAATCGTTGCAGTCGTGACGGCAACAATCAGGGAATTCAGGTAGAATCTCCCGACAGGAAACTGGGAAAACACGGTACGGTAATTCTCAAGATAGGTCAACGATGCCGGAAAGAACGTTGGCGGATATACGGAGAATTCATGCGCGCTTTTGAAAGAACCAAAGAATCCGTAAAGAAGTGGAAAAAGAAGCATGAATCCGATCAGAATGCAGCCCAGAGACGCGGAAAGGTTTCTGACGGTGTACTTAAGTTTCCTTTTCATGTGTACTGCACCTTCTTTGCGTCTGCTACAAGGGTTAATATTGTAAAGCCCAAGGTAAGGAAAAAGGTAAAAATGCTGACGCATGCAGCCAGAGAGTAGTTTGAAGACCGGTATCCTGCTGTGTACATCAGATAAATCAGCGTGGTTGTTGATCGGCTCGGCCCCCCCTGCGTAAGGATCAGAATAGGACCGGAGGTCATCATCGCCTGAATCATGTTCGTACAAAGGACATAAAGGATGGTTGGTGAAACCAGGGGGAGCTGTATTCGAAAAAGTGTTATCCACTTCCCTGCACCGTCCAGTCTGGCAGAGTTAAGCACGTCCTCTGGAATACTGCGGAAGGCAGACAGAAACAGAAGGTAGTTGAAACCAATTCCCATCCAGATGGTAAGGAGAAGAATGCCTGACATAGCAGTATGTCTGTCTTCATACCAGCCATAATCCAGTCCGAGAAGATAATTGACGATACCGACATTGGGGTTCATCATCACCTTAAAAATCAGGGTAACCGTGGACATGGATACTGCCATGGAAATGGAAAAAAGTGTTTCACTGAGACTTCCCAGAATCCTGGGCTTGGAAGTGAACCAAGCAAAACATGCAGTTAGCACAACGGTCACCGGCACATTGATGATCATCATTTTTAATGTGTTTTGGACCGCAATCCCAAATTCACGCCGGGAGAACATGTACCGGTAGTTTTCGAGTCCTGCAAAACCTGAAATTTCTCCTTTAAAGTTGACGATTGAAAAGGAATCCAGAATCGTCTTCAGAAAAGGGTAATAGACAAACCAAATGGCAAAGACAACCATTGGCAGAATAAACAGATATGGCTTCCAGAACGGTCCCTGGCCTGGTTTTCTGCCTTTTGTTCTGATAGCACGCTGCAAAATAAAAACCTCCTGAATAAGCATTATTCAGGAAGCAAACAATCAAAGCAATCTGCTCTTCTTCCATCCAGACTGTAAACTGTCGGCTCCGGAATCCAACCGGATCGGCCTCTCGGCTCGCGGGCTATACCGCCGGTGGGGAATTTCACCCCGCCCTGAAGAACGCTTGAATATTCAATTCAGACATCATTATATGCAGATTCTTCGCACTGTCAAGCCCTCCATAGAATTTGATAACTGGCAGGAAGCATATGGGATTGCGAAGCTCAAGAGCCATCTATTCCACGCATTTGGCGGAACTGACGGATTTCTCTGGCAGAAAGGATTCAAAAATGATCAGATCGAATTGTCCACTGCATCTTGCATAGTCTTGCTGTGACCGGACCGTCCAGCCGATGGTCCAGGGATGAAAAAGGTGCTTTACGATTGAAATGGAAATACCACGATCCGCTTCTACATCGCAGGCAAGAAAATCCGGTCGCCCCAGGACATTTTGCAGGAGTGAAGCCAAAAGAAAATAGGCCGGTTTTTTTGCATATTTTTTTCCATAGATGCAGAAAACAAGCTGACCACGTATCCATCCGGGTCTGTGATTTCGAAACCAGTGAACGGCCATGGGATTGAAACTTTCGATGCAGAATGCACCATGATACTTTTCCAGAAGATCGGCTGTCTTTTGACAGAGAAGATAAATGTCTCTGCAGGTCTTGATTTCCAGAATGACAGGTACCTGACCATCGATGCATTGAAGCACATCGGAAAGGGATGGAATAGACTGGCTGCTTCCACAGACTTTATACTGCTGAGCATCCTGCAGGGTGATCTGATGAATGTCTGCATGGATGCCACAGCAGCGGTACAAGTCGTTATCATGGAACACAGCGACTTCGTGGTCTTTTGTCAGCTGCACATCCAGTTCAATGCCATATCCAGCCTGTACAGCGGCCTCAAATGCCGGCAGCGTGTTTTCCGGTGCAGTTGGCCCCCACAGGCCACGATGTGCATAATCAAAAGGCAGTATTTCTGAAATACTGCGGCTGGGCATACGTGGACAAATCAGAAAAAGATAAAGACAAAGGCTAAGACAGACGATAATGACAAAAAGCAATCTGTATTCACTTCCGATGCATCCATGAAATTCATAAGGAAATACCGAAAAATGCTGCAGTGTTGCTGAGCGTCTTACGGATTAAGTCCTCTTCCGGAACCTGCATATAATGGGAAAGATCATGTGCAATATATCGGATATTTTCCGGAACATTGACCCGGTTCAGTCCTGGAACATTTTTGGGCGTCAGATAAGGTGCATCTGTCTCAATCATGACCCGATCCATGGGAAGGAAGGAAACAGCATCACGCAAATCCCCTGCCCTTTTGGCATCACAGATCCACCCTGTGATGCCAATCATAAAGCCCATATCCAGATATGCGGAGAGCTGCTGTCTGTTTCCCGTAAAACAATGGACAACACTGCGACTGCAGAGGGACGGGCAGTTGTGAAACATTGCAGCAAGATCCTGAAATGCACTGCGCTCATGGAGAAACATAGGTTTTCCTGTGTCGAATGCAATCTCCATATGACGTTCCAGGCAGCGGATCTGATTTTGCTTTGTCGAAAACATGCGGTCATAATCCAGACCGCATTCACCAACTGCCACAATCTGTGTATGCTGCTGAGCGGAACGGATGTATTCGAAGGCGGTCTCTGTCATGTGATCGGCCTGATGCGGATGGATGCCGGTGGTGCCATAAACACCAGGATGTGTCGAGACATAATCGACAACTCGCTGGTTTTCTTCATGATCGGACCCCGTTAAAATGCAACACACTTCATTTTTGTCCGCATTCTGCAGGACGGCTTCCGGATCAGGAAACTGCCGGCAGAAAAGATTCACACCGATATCACAGTACTTCATGACTATCCTCCGGACGATCCTCGTTTTCATGTTCCAGTTGAATGCCAGAAACAAGAATGCCGGTATAATCAGCATCGGGACGCACACACTTCATGCAGTTGTCACAAATCTTTTCGGGATCCAGGTCACAGCGGCATTCGCCGCAGTCAACACATTCCCGATCATATAAAATGCATTTCATAAGAAAAACACCTCTGTACATGCTGGTTTGACGGCTTATTTGCAGCATGATATACTTGGATCTGAATTTTCAGAACAGGAGATCTGAATGTATGAGTCAGAAAAAGATGATGTATCATCAGATGAACAGCCAGCTGAAAGCACTTCTTGAGGACTGTGATCTTCCGCTCACTGCTATGGCAAATACATGTGCTCTGATCTATTCGACACTCCCGGACCTGAACTGGGCTGGATTTTATCTGATGCATCATGGCGAACTGGTTCTGGGGCCTTTTCAGGGAAAAATCGCCTGCATGCGTATTGCCGTTGGCAAGGGTGTCTGCGGAACAGCAGTCAAAACAGGTTCGATACAACGTGTGGACGATGTGCATCTTTTCCCCGGACATATTGCTTGCGACAGCGCTTCCGCATCGGAGATTGTGCTTCCATTAACCGCCTCAGGTGCGTTATACGGTGTTCTGGATATCGACAGTCCCATTCTCAGCCGCTTTGATGCGGAAGATGAAGAAGGGCTGAAAGAAACCTGCCATCTGCTGATGACCTCCATGGACTGGACGGGAGGAATTCTTCCGTGAGTGTGCAGATCGTTCTGGGAACGTTGAACCCGAGTAAACTGGAGGAAATGCAATCGTATTTTGCAGGCACTGAAGTCCAAAGTGTTTCCCCTGGGGAACTAACAAAGGACCATCCGCTGATACCGGAAACCGCATCAACCGTCCGTGGAAATGCAATTCTAAAGGCGAAAGCATGGAATCGGATCACCGGGCTTCCGGTCATTGCAGAAGACTAT
>ONVN01000447.1 GCA_900321295.1 uncultured Eubacteriales bacterium | reverse complement strand
TCCATTTTGAAGAAAATGGGCCAGTTATGACCTAGAATACAAGCCAGACCAGCCAGCATTGCAGCTTCGATCGTTCCGATCGTCCACCATGCTATGGCACATGAAAGAACTGCTTTTGCAAAATCTCCGAAAAGCGTCATCAATCCGTATTTTGTCCCCATGGTTCTGAGAACATTGCTCGCTCCAGTGGAACCGCTGCCAACTTTGCGAAGATTTGGGCCATGGAATATTTTTGAAACCACCTGACCGACAGATACTGAACCGATCAGATATGCCAGTGCGGCGATCAGAATATACTGAACTGCAGAACTCATGATTCTTCACGCTTCCTTTCGCGAATAATAAAGCGAACCGGGGTCCCATTGAAATCGAAAGTTTTTCGGAAATAGTTTTCCAGATAACGTTCATAGGAGAAATGCATCAGTTTTTCATCATTGACAAAGAAGATAAAGGTAGGGGGGCAGACACTTTGCTGCGTTACATAATAGATTTTTAGACGCCTTCCATTGCTTGCAGGCGGCTGGAAGTCAGCGATTGCATCATGCAGAATATCATTCAGAACACCTGTGGGAACACGTTTGCATGCCTGTGCCCAGACTTGGTCAACCATGTCAAGAACCGTATGAACGCGCTGCCCGGTTTTGGCTGACAGGAAAAGCACCGGAGCATAGTCCATAAACTTCAGGTTTTCGAGGACTTTCTTGCGGAAGGTTTCCATTGTGTTGGTATCCTTTTCAATCATGTCCCATTTGTTGACAACCACAACAGCGGCTTTCCCTTCGTCATGAATGATGCCGGCAATTTTGGTGTCCTGTTCCGTCACACCATCCTGCGCGTCTATCATAAGAAGAGCAACATCACAGCGCTCAATCGCTGCAATGGAACGAAGTACAGAATACCGTTCAAGACTGGCATCTTCAATGACCGATTTTCTTCGTATACCTGCAGTGTCGATAATGTTATAGGTTGTGCCATCAGGAGCATGGTATTCGGTATCGATTGCATCCCGGGTAGTTCCTGCAATATCCGAAACCATGGTTCTTTCCTGCCCGAGGAGTCGATTGACCAGAGAGGATTTTCCGACATTTGGGCGTCCTACGACGGCAAGCTGGATGATATGATGCTCATCATCCTCTTCTTCCTGAACTGGTTCAAGATGATTACAGATCGCTTCAAGAACATCGCCTAATCCCATCATGTTCACTGCACTTAGCGCAAGTGGATCACCAAGGCCCAGTTCATAGAATTCATAGATCTGGTCATTCATCTTGATATCATCAATTTTGTTGATGCAAAGAACGACCGGCTTTTGGGTACGGCGCAAAATCGTTGCCACTTCGCGGTCATCGTCAGTAAGCCCCTGACGTCCATCACAGAAAAAACAGATCACATCAGCTGTATCAATTGCAATTTCTGCCTGGTGGCGCATTTGTGAAAGAAGAACATCATCCGAATGCATATCAATGCCGCCGGTATCAATCATGGTGAAGCGATAATTCTGCCACTCCACATCACAATAGATACGGTCACGCGTAACACCTGGTGTATCTTCTACGATGCTGATACGTTTTCCAGCAATTTTATTGAAAAAAGTAGATTTTCCGACATTGGGACGTCCAACTACGGCAACAATAGGTTTTGCCATGCGTATTATTTCCTCCAAGTATTAAATTCCTTCATCCAAGCCGCTGATGGCGTGCCAGAAAGCTTCCCCTGTATTTTCTACAATACGGAGAGGGGCGGGCAGTTGTGAACGAACCTCATCAACTGACATGTCATCGAGAAAAAGGTCGCCTTCATTGCGGATCATATTGCGGCAAATGAGAAATGCATCACAGGTTTCATTTTTCAGTTGCTGGACCAGATCGGTGCCTGTGATCAGACCAGTAACGGTTACAGTTTCTCCGAAAAAATGATTGACGATCGGTTTTACATAGATGTGCGTTCCTTTTGGCTGATATCGGTTGCACCATCGCTGCATGTTTTCAGCAATACTTGTTCCACATGCAATAATCAGATTCCGCTCATGAGTCTGGGCCACCGGTTCATCTTCAGCGGCAAAAGCCAGATCCGTTTCAAACATCCTCAACATGCCGACACCGTTTTCAATCTGTGGATAATCTTCATATTCCGCATCATCAGGAAGAGGAAGACCGCTGAGACAGTAAAATTCATCGGCAGGGTAAACAAATCTTGTTCCAAAGGAGGCAAGGCATTCTTCCTGCCATTGAAGGGCTTTGCGAATGAGGGATTCTGCAGTATCTTTCCGATAAGGTTCTATTTTGGGAAGGCCTTCACGGAAACGTGTCAGTCCAATGGGAACCAAGGCAACCGATTGTGCATAGGGCCACAGTGTTTTCAGATCAGAGATTGTTTTTTCGAGAACTGAGCCATCATTCCATCCCGGGCAAAGGACAACCTGGCAATGGAAACGCAGTCCCGCATTCTTCAACTGATGGAGACGGTCCATCACTTCAGCGGCATGCGGATTTCGCATCATAGCTACACGCACTGCCGGATCTGTCGTATGCACAGAGATGTAAAGAGGGGAAACTCGCCGACGAATGATCCGATCAAACTCCTGATCTGAGATGTTGGTCATGGTGATATAGTTTCCCATCATGAGAGACAGCCGCCAGTCATCATCTTTCACATAGAGTGTACTGCGCATGCCGGGGGGCATTTGATCGATAAAGCAGAAAATGCAATGATTTGTGCATGGCCTCGGAGAGGAAACAATCGACTGGTCGAGCGTAATGCCGAGGGGCTCCCAATCGTGCTTTCGGACAGTAACCGTTTTCCTCTCGTTGTCTTTGGTGATGATTTCCATATCAAAGTGGCTCGAAGCAGTCAGCGCTTGATAATCGATCTGATCAATGACGGGCTCGCCGGCTATGGTCAGCATTTCATCTCCTGCTTGAAGTCCAAGCTTTTGGGCGATGGAGCCCGGCTGTACATGGGTGATTTTACTGGGCATAACTCCATCATCCCTCCTTGGAGAAAACATATTACCCCTTTTGCATTATCCTTCAAGCACCTGAAAAAGTCAATTCCGTTTCTGCATACAGGGCAAGAAATGAAAGCGTCGGCTCCATGCGTGAGGCCAGTATCCGAATTCGTAAGGCAGATGCTTTCAACGCATGCAATGGAACAATTTTCTGAGAGCCCACGGTTGTTCCCGTGTACAATGTTTTCCAACCATCCGAAAAAACGTCGATGGCATAGCTTTCAATGCGTTGACTGAGCTCAATATATTCACGCATGACAAGGTAGGAGAGGCGGGTGGGTTTGGACAGCTGAATCGTGATCGTAGCACTCGGAAATGCGCTCTGCCAATAGAAGGCATCCTCATGAGCAGCACAGGAGATGGGATGCTGGGGCTGGCACGAAGAATCAGAAGCCATGTCGTCTGTAAGGAGACTGGTCTTGAAGG
>ONVN01000259.1 GCA_900321295.1 uncultured Eubacteriales bacterium | reverse complement strand
AGCATGTCCTGAAGTGCAGTCCGGTCATCCTGCCAGTCGATATGCTCTTTTTCACTTTCCACAAGAGCATCGGTGACATCCAGAACCGCACTGTAGACACCTTCAGGAATGGAGTCCAGGGTTCCGCTGGTTCCTTTCAGAGCCAGGAGATCCAGCTGGTTCATCAGATTGGTCATTGCCTTATAGAGCGGATGCGAACGTCCTGCTGCTTTTCCAAGCGTGCGCCGGAGCTTTCTCAGGGAGACACCGTCAATCTGTCCGGAAAGCATGTCCCGGATTCTCGGGAGAAGATGGTGCGCTTCGTCAATCAGAAGCGTCACATCATGTGTTACATCAAAGATTCTCTGAAGATGGACAGCGGGATCAAAGGCATAATTATAATCGCAGATGACGAGATCGGCGAGTTCACAGAGGGACAGCGAGAATTCAAAAGGACAGAGCATGTGTTTCTGAGCAGTTTGACAGATTTGTTCTTTCGTCCAGACGGGGCATTCCAGCAGTTCCTCGACAGCTTCTGTATCCCGCAGAAAATGGCCTTTCGCCCGGGGACAGAAATCCGGATGACAGATCATATGTTCGGGACATTGCCGTTCTTTGGCATCCAGTTCAAGCACCCAGAAATCGGAAAGATCCGGCATATGTTCCAGCGCATCGAGCGGTCCTTTTCGCTGTGTGGTTCTTGCCGTGAGGTAGAAAATGCGTGAAGACAGACCGCGGGACATGGCTTTCATTGCAGGGAAGAGGGTTGCTACGGATTTTCCGGTCCCTGTGGGCATGGACGCAAACAGTCTGCGTCTGCGAGCGATGGCTGTATAGACCTGAACAGCGTATTCTCTCTGACCAGGGCGGTAGGCGGAATATGGAAAAGCAAGAGAGTGCAGGCGGTTGTCTCTTGCCTTTCTATGATGATCCATGGCACGAAGACGTCGGAGATAAGGATCAAGAAGGGTGTGAAAGAAGGCATCCGAACTGCAGCGTGTGCATGTTTCCGGGAACACCCCGCGAACTTTGCCTTTCCGGGTGACGTAGACAACCTGGATCTGGATGGTTTCCAAGCCAGGACGATCCTGAAAAAGCATCCATGCATAACAGAGAGCCTGGGCTCTGTGAGCAGGGTAGGGAGCAGGGGGATCATCCTTTCCCTGCCAGAGTTTGATTTCTTCGACGATCGGAATACCGCCATCCAGAAATGCATCCATACGACCGGAGAGAACAAGGGTCAGTGAGAGATCCTCTACGACGATGCTGTACTTGAGTGGGACTTCCGATACCCAGCCTTTGGAGAGGGCGGCCTGACGTGCCTTATGGCCGAGCATGCCGTCCTGCATGGAACGAATATCACTGATGCGGGTGATATCATCACCGTGCAGGGTAAATTCCACCAGTGTGCGTACGGCAAGCGACTGTGTCAGCAGATGATTCACCCCCCTATCTTTCCGGCTGCAGGATTTCAGAAAAAAACAGGAAAGACGAAAGTCTTTCCTGCATATGTTACAGATTTGCGATCTTGCTGAGCGCTTCCTTCTGACTGGCGAGCAGAGCCTCAAAATCAGTCCGATAAGTGGTTACGGTCTTTTTCAGACTGTCAACCTGAGCAGTCAGGCGGTCACGTTCTGCGGAAAGATCTCCCAACTGGGCTTCAGCTTTTGCTTTTGCATCCTGAAGAATCGCCTCTGCCTGTTTCTGGGCATTGGAAATGGTCTCGTCTTTTACTTTCTGTGCCATTTCAAGGATCTCGCGGAAAGACGCTTCACTCTGAGCGGAAATCGGAGCGGCAACGGGAACAGAAACGGGGCGTGCGGCAGCTGTCTGTGCTTCGCGAAGCTGCTGCTGAAGCTTGTTGATGGTGGCGAGCTGACGTTCCATTTCATCACAGATGTCGTCGAGAAAACCGTCGACCTCATCCTGATTATATCCGTTCTTGCTGATGCTGAATTCCTTGGATTCAATGGCTTCGATGGTAATCTGCTGCATATACGTCTACCCCTTTCTATCTTTCCCCCGTTACCGGGTATTTTTTCCATGCAGGAAACACTCTGTACGAACATAGGTGCGGCCTTTTCTGGACTGGCCGCCGATACTGCAGACACGGATCCGGCCGTGGCCGCGGATCGAGATCAGATCTCCGGCCTGGAGTGTCCGGTCAATCCTGGTCTCCTCCTGGTGAGCTACCATCACCAGTCCCTGACGGATGATATCAGCTGCCCTGGCACGGGAAATATGCATGCCTCCGGAAAGAACAACATCGAGACGAAGGGATGCTGCTGTAAATTCTTCCATCGTTCCCTTGGGAAGAGAAAGAACCGGAGGTTCCTGCAGCATGCAGACCTCAATGGGGACCTTTCCTGCCTGAGACCATTCCACTACCAACTGCTGTGCCATTTCCGGAAGTGTATATAAATGAGCCGTTGTTTCTCCGGCGATCAGATCGCCAAAATAACTGCGGTCAATACCCAACCCCATCAGACTGCCCAGAAGTTCAGGATGCGTAAGGGAAGAAAACCGTGAGTTCCACCGGATCTCAAGCCAGACGCCGGTAAAAATGGGTTCATCATCGGATGGATGAAAACAGAGCTGTCCGCGTTCGGATTCCGGATATCCACCGGAGATGGAAACAGAAACACTGTATTGTCTTGCAATGTGGACAGCCTGCGAAAAAACATCCTTTGAAATAAAGCGCCCAGGTACCGGCATATCCCTTCTCTGAGCTGCTTTTGCTCCGCTTTCTAGCCGGAGGCGAAGCTTATCCGGTGTTTCCTCCTGCATGTCAGAAATAACGCAGCGGGGACAGAATCTGGCGAATGAGTGAAATCAGCAGCCAGAGTGCTACGGGAGACCAGTCGAAAGTTCCCATCAGGTTTGGAACATTTTTCTGAAGGAAACGACGCACGGGTGTCAGGACAGGCTCAACAAGACTTCGAACCAGTTCTGTCCATTTGTTCTGAACCGGATGAATCCACGACAGAAGAACATAGATCAAAAGCAGAATATTGAAAAGATTGAACACAACATCAATCAGACCCATGATCAGACGCATGGCAAGACCTCCTCTGCATCCGTGCTATACGGAAACAACCGATCAGGAATACCTTCTCTGCGGCATATAATTGTCGATTTCACCGGCAGCTTTGCGGTCAAGACGCTCAAAGTCGAACCCTGAAGGAGTCTGGCTTTTGGGCTGAGGAATGGAACCGGGCCAGCGGCGCGATACTTCTTCATCATTGAGCTGCTTGATTGTTCCATACGGAAGGACGCAGATGTTTGCAGGGGAAATCAGATAGATCCGCAGGCGGGAAATCTTTGTAAAGGTATAGCCCATGGTAAATGCTGCACCATACAGCAGGTCAAGGCAGTGGGAATTCTCGCGCTCATCCTGAATCAGCTCGGTGTTGACGATAATGCTCTCTCCGTTACGCATGAAATCGATCAGGCGGAAACAGGAAGAAGAGGAGAGCGGCTGGGCGAGACGCTCCACATGAGTGTAGGCTACACCGTCCTCATGAACAAACTGACCTGGCATATAATGCATCTGTCCCATATTGACAGGACCGCTCTGACCGGAGACAGGACGCTGCTGAGCTGGCTGCTGAGCAAAACCTTTCTGTTCAAAGGCAGGCTGAGCGTTCGGCTGAGCAAAAGCACTCTGCGGCTGTGCATAACCGTTCTGCTGGGGCATATATCCATTCTGCTGCGGAGCAGGATTGCTTTCGTTTGTCATGGGAGGATTATTCTGGGTAAAGTAGGAAGAAGCCATCGTTCCCTGCATGGATGGATCGAGCTGCCAGGGCTGTGCCTGCTGCCAGCTTGTTCCCCAGGCATTCTGAGACGGAGTGGGGTCCTGCTGCCAGCCCTGTCCCCAAGGCTGCTGAGGCTGGGCTCCCGCATTGGGATCCTGCCAGGCATTCTGCTGAGCGTTATCATAGGTCTGGTCATACCCATCCTGCGCGGTATAGGCATTGTAATCTTTCATCCTCTGCTTTTTGGGGGCAATCGGATGATACCCGGTGTGGCCGCCGTTGGGAAGATTCGATTCCGTGGGTTTGACCTTATCATAGGGTCCGCTCGCAATACGGCTCATGAAGGAACGGACACGATCAACGAATGGCATAAGGTAGGACCTCCCAGTAGTTTATATCGGACCGTAATTCCGTGGTCCGAAGAGTGCACTTCCGATACGGACCATCGTGGCACCGTGCCGGGCAGCATAGAGATAATCGCCGGACATTCCCATGGACAGTTCATCCATATCGATTCCGGGAATGGCTTCATCACGAATCTGTTCAAAGAGTGTCCGCATGTTCCCGAAAAGTGCTTCAAGTTCGGGGCAGGGACCAAGGTTGGGCATGACGGCCATCAGCCCGCGGACATGGAGCCCGGGAAGGACCGCAATTTCCCTGAGAAATGGCCGGAGCTGTTCAGGCGCAATGCCGCCTTTCTGTTCCTCGCCAGCCGGACTGACCTGTACCAGGACGGGCATGACTTTGTCCAGCTTCAGAGCATGCCGGTTGATTTCATGGGCCAGTTCGCTTCGGTCGAGCGACTGGATCATGACAACATCCTTCATTATATATTTTACTTTGTTTGTTTGCAACCGGCCGATGAGGTGAAGATCAAATTTTCCTTCGAGCAGGGGGATTTTTTCACGGATTTCCTGTACACGGTTTTCACCGATTTCTCGGACGCCGAGCATGGAAAGCGGAAGGATCATGTCCGCCGGATGGTTTTTAGTAACGGCGATGATGCGCGGAGGCGGGTAGCGTCCATCTGAGGCAGAACGCAGTGCGGATTGCAGCTGTTCCAGCCGTTCACGGAGCAGATCTGTTTCCATGAACCGATTTCTCCTTTCTCAAAACAGCATGATGCTTTGACCTTCGAAGAGCAGACCCTGCTGCAGGGAATTGACATAGACATCATTTCCGTCCCGGAAAATGATCTGGACAGGCACGAAAAAGCGGTTCGATCCGTCAATGACAACGACACCATCCATGTCATTCTGACGGTAGATCGCGCGTGAAGGCACCATCATTGTGGAAACGTTGTCGCCCAGACGGGCAGTGCCCGTGCGCATATAGAGCACATTGTTTACATTGTTTTCTACGCGCAGTCTGACGAGAAGCTCACCACCGGAGCGTGTAAAGGATATGACGGTCGCTTCGACCTGTGTATTTTCAAACTGGTTCAGTTCGAGCGTATAGGTGGCATTTTCAACAGGATTCCAGGATGTATCATGAACAAGCATAAGGACATACCATGGCTCATCCATGATGGTTCTGTAGATTGTCGTCTTTGACTTGGAAAGAGAAGACGATTCCGGAACCTGGCCATTGATCATATTTCTGACCTGAGAAGGAGTAAAGTCCAGGCAGTTCTGGACGGTAAGGCCATATTCATATCCGTCAGTATAGAACGAAACCAGGGACGAACGGGTCCCGTAAAACGTCTTGGTCCAGCTGTCAATACGCTGCTGCTGTGCCTGCTCATCATCCAGAAGCCGGCTCAGACGCTGGTCGGAAGAATACTTCTGCCGCAGATACTGCTGACGGGCTGTGATAGCGGCTTCCAGCGTGGATTCCTGATTGATCAGATTCCCCCTGGTACCGGCAAGCATGGAGCGGACCTCTTTTGCCTGCGTAAGGACTTCGGATTCCACACGCTCAAGACGGGCATCATAAGTGGTTTCTGCACCGAGAAGTTCCTGTTCATAATCACGGATCTGGTCTCTGTAATCCTGCAGTGTTGTGAGTTCCTTGGTGGAAAAACCAGAGGAAAAAACGTCACAAATGGTGGTGGAGTTATTGATAAAACTGCCTTCTGCAGCTTTGTAGTCTATGCTGGTGACACCATCTGCATCATAGGGGACCTCATTGCGGACAATCAGTGCATCCCCTGTATAATACGCACCGTATTTACCCGCCTGAACCGTTGCAGATATTGCAGCCTGCGGAGCATAGGTATTATAAAGATACCAGCCGGCCAGAAGGACAACGGCAAAAATAATCGCAATATGAATCGGTGCGATGGAAAGCTTTTTCTGAAGATTGTCAGGTTGTATGAAACTTGGCCTGAAAGTGAAGGAAAAAGGTTTGACTGGCTGTTTCTGTCCTGATTCAGGCGGATTGACTGACTGAGGATCACCTGTCTGCTCAGTGGAAGGAGCATGCTGCACCGGCCTGGAATAGCCACCTGTTGGAGACTGACCGGGATAGGGAACGGCAGGATTCGGTCCTGAATAGCCGGGAACCTGGGACTGTGCCGTATAGGGAACAGCCGGATTCGGTCCTGAATAGCCGGGGACCTGGGACTGTGCTGTATAGGGAACAGCCGGATTGGGCCCTGAAAAACCGGAGACCTGAGACTGACCGGGATAGGGAACGGCAGGATTCGGCCCTGAAAAACCAGAGGCCGGGGACTGCGGCGTAAAGGGAACGGCCGGATTGGGCCCAGAAAAACCGGAGGCCGGGGACTGTGGCGTATAGGGAATGGCCGGATTGGGACCCGAAAAACCGGAGACCTGGGACTGTGCCGCATAGGGAACAGCTGGATTGGGCCCTGAAAAACCGGGAACCTGGGACTGCGGTGCATAGGGAACAGCCGGATTGGGCCCTGAAAAACCAGGGACCGGGGACTGTGGTGAATACGGAGCACCGGGATTCGGTCCTGTGTAGGCAGTCTGCGGCTGAGCTGCATAGGGAGAAGCCGCACTGGGAACGGAATAACCTGTCTGTGTCTGTACCGTATACGGGGCAGGCTGTACCTGCACGGAAAAACCAGAGGCCGGGGACTGCGGCTGAAAAGGAGCATTGCCATAGTTGCCGGGATTCAGCCCATTCTGAGGGGAATCCTGTACAGGATAACCAGGCTGTGGCTCAGACATATTCTGTTTGAAATATGGGCCGGCAGGAGCAGAAGACGGGGATGCTTCCGAAGCGGAAGACGGCTCGGCTGCTTCAGTTCCGCGCTGCCAGGGAAGATGTATTTTTCGCATCGTGGACCTCCATGAAGCGTAATGCCTGACTGACGGCGGATTCATGATAGCACATCGGTCAGCATTCTTGCAAGCAGAAGGGCGAGGACAACGAGGAGCATATGACGGATGAAACGCGCACCTCGATGAATCGCAAGAGAAGATCCGACCTGCGCTCCAAGAATGGTAAAAATAGCAGCAGGGAGACCCAGGAGAACAACAACATGTCCCTGCAGAAGATAACTGGCAAGGGCAGCAATATTGCTTGCAAGATTGACAACTTTTGCCGTTCCGCTTGCGTCAACAGGATGAAGACCAAGGAACATGGTAAACAGGATGATCAGGAAAGTTCCTGTGCCGGGACCGACAAGGCCGTCGTAAAAACCAATCACCAGACCGATCAAGAGACATGTGGGAACAAGGAAACGCTGCGGAACCTGGAGACGGCTCTGCCTGTCGGTCCGTCCTGTCAGAACAAACACGGCGGCGACAGGGATCATGACCAGCATCATAAGATGGACATGACGTTCCGGAAAGGTCTGCTGAAGTGCAGCCCCAAGATAGGAACCAGGGAAAGCCCCGGCAGCCGCGAGCAGTCCAACCTTCCAGTTCAGATGGCCGGAACGGAAATAGCGGATTGCCGCCCAGGTTGTTCCCAACGATGAGGAAAGCTTGTTGGTGCCTGATGCAAGGTACGGAGGAAGGCCTGCTGCATAATAGGCCGGAATGGAAATCAGTCCCCCGCCGCCTGCTGCTGAGTCAATCAGTCCAGCGAGGAAGACCAGGGGACATACAATAAGAAACATGGAAATGGTAGGCAAATGGATCCAGCTTTCCTGATTAGATTATCCGACAAATTCGGAATAAATGGCACGGATTGTTTTCTCAAAGTCTGCGTCATCCACACCGACAATAATGGAAAGTTCGCTTGACCCCTGGTCAATCATGCGGACATTGATGCCGTTTCGGCTCATGGCGGAAAAAAGCCGTGCTGCGGTACCGCAGTTGTTGACCATGCCGCGTCCGACCGTTGCGATGATGGACATGTGGTCATGAATGGTCAGCGAATCAGGGGAGACTTCCTCCGCGATCCGCCGCACGATCTCCTCGCGGTGAGGTGCCAGGGCGTCACCGGAAACGACCACAGACAGGGAATCAATGCCGCTGGGCATATGTTCAAAAGAAATGCCGTATTCTTCAAAAATCTGGAGTACTTTGCGTCCAAACCCGATTTCTGAGTTCATCATGGCTTTTTCAATGGCGACAACAGAAAAGTCCTGGTGGCCTGCAACACCGGTGATGGTGGGTTCCACCGAATCCACAGGAAGAGTCAGTGAAATCAGTGTTCCGGGATGCTCGGGATGGTTGGTATTGAGGATGACCGTGGGAATGCCAACCTTGTGCACAGGGAACATGGCATCTTCATGCAGGACGGTTGCTCCCATATAACTGAGTTCACGCAGTTCAGCATAGGTGATTCGGCTGATCTCACGGGGATTGTTGACAATACGCGGGTCAGCCATGAGAAAACCGGAAACATCAGTCCAGTTTTCATAGGTGTCAGCGCTGACAGCGCGGGCAACAATGGCACCCGTAATGTCGGAACCACCGCGGGAGAAAGTGTGTACCTTTCCATCGGGCCGGATTCCATAGAATCCGGGAACCACGGTGGGCTGTTCATCGGCCAGCAGTGCCATCATGACGACATTGGTCTTTTCGCTGTCAAAAGTCCCGTCCTGCTTGAAGAAGATAACTTTTTCAGCATCCATGAACCGCCATGAAAGATAATCTGCAAGAAGGAGACCATTCAGATATTCGCCGCGGCTGGCACAATAGTCCGCATCCGCTCCTGCGGCGATTTTGCCGTGAATGTGGTCAAGTTCCCGGTCAAGATCAACGTGCAGATCAAGTTCATCCGCGATCTCATGATAACGTGCCCGGATGATATCGAAGGTCTCGTCAAAATTCTGCTGGTTCTGACAGAGATGGAAGCAGCGGTACAGAAGGTCTGTTACCTTGTCATCCCCGGGAAAACGACGGCCGGGAGCAGAAGGTACGACATAAATGCGGGCGGGATTGCGCTGAAGGATTCCTTTGACCTTGCGAAACTGTTCAGCGTTGGCGAGGGAAGAACCACCGAACTTGGTGACAATCTTTTTATTCTGGGAATGCATGCGTTTCTCTCCATTTTATAATATAGATTTTGTTCTGTTCAGGAAACAGTTGAGATACGGCCAAGCAGGATGACATCATGAAAGGCTCCATTGCGGAATACCTCTTCGCGCAAGATGCCCTCTTTCTCAAAGCCGCAGGATTCATAGCAGCGGATAGCGGCTTCGTTAAAATCCAGCACGCTGACCTTCAGCCGATGACAGCCCAGCTGCTGAAAGCAGAAATCACAGACGAGGGAAAGAGCTTCTTTTCCATAGCCATGGCCGCGGTATGGATAGCCGATCATGATGGCGAGCTCTGCGACGCGGTTTTTCCAGTCGAGTCGGATGATACCGCATCTTCCGACCAGATTCCCCTCCATGTTTTCAACGGCAAACTGATATTCACCGCGGGTATAGCTTGTCTGCTGAGACAGCCATTGCTGTTCATCGCTCAGAGAAGTGGGAAACGGCATCCCTTTGTACATGAGAAGCGCTGTTTCTTCATCATTGACAAACATGTGGTTGGTATCCAGGTCACTGGCTTCGAAAGCACGAAGGCGAACCAGATGTCCATGCATCATGTCAGAAATCACCTCCGGGATTCAGATCAATGTGAAAGACATCGTCGTCGGGCTCCTCCTTTTCAACATATCCGACCGGCTTTTCCGGTTGGAACCTGTTTTCAGGATGACCGACAATGCCGGTATTTTCCATGAAGTCGTTCTTATCGATATCTTCACCGACCATGGAATAGACCAGACCGAATTTGGAATTGGAGAGCTTTCCGCCGTCTTCAATTGTCCAGGCGTGAAGCTGGCTCTTGTGATACTGGAAAGCTTCTTCAGCAACGGTATATCCGGTTTTTCCTCCGAAGGATTCCAACGGCTGGTGCCAGTCCATCTCGATCTGCCCCTCATGATATAGATGAAGATACAGTTTCTGTGCTTGCCATGTACCGTATTCCTTGGCAGTGCGGGGGTACTTTTTTGGTGACGCAGCGAAATCGAAAGCCAAGCGGGTACAGTCGGCAGTTGCCATGTGAGCACCGTGTCCGTATTCTCCATACAGATCATGGGATACGATGACCGCAGGGCGATACGTCCGGATGGCCTTTACGATTGAAAAGCATACACTGTCTTTGCTCCATACCTTGTACTGGTCCTGAAGGCTGCTGTGATGGGAATCGCCGATTCCCAGAAAATGCGGGTACCTTGTCACACCGCAGTGCCACAGACTGTCGAGCAGTTCAAGGCGCCGCTCTGGTGTGGCGGGCACAACGACGACGACCTGTACTTCATATCCGCGTTCCCGGGCATAGGTCGGAAGCAGTCCTCCAAACCAGAGCACTTCATCATCCGGATGGCAGGAGACCAGCATCAGATCGCACTGCTCTCCCGTATGCCATTTTGCAGCATACCCGGGCTGTATGCCATATCCATACACATAGAACTCATTGATAAACATACGGGAACGTGCTGTGTTGTTCAGGCGCACGGAGGTGGTACCATTGGGTACGGAAAACCATTCCGTCAGATATTGTCCACAGTCGGCAACCTTTTTCCATACACCTTCGACCTTGGCTTCCAGGGTACTGGAAACACCGCGATCATGAAACTGTATGAATACTCCACCGATGGTATCGCCTTCGCTTTCAGCCTCCAGGTACTTTCCGGAATAGACTGTGACATAGGTTCCATAATCCCGGTCCAGCATGTTTGCCACATTTTTGATGGATTTCCCGGAAAGTGTGAAGGAACACCGATCTGTTATTTCAGGGGCTTCGTCTGCTACAGCGTATCCTGCGAGCATAAGGGCAAGCAGGAATACGGATAAAAGAAGAAATCGTCTCATATGATATCCTCCGGCATCTTCCCTGATGAGCTCAGTGACTGCCGATGCAGACAGTCACTTAAGGCAGTATACCGATGAGCAATGTGATTGTTTTCCACCATATCCCGGATGACCTGCTCCCGGCCGACAAGAACCACCAATGTGCGCGCGCGTGTGAGTGCGGTGTAGAACAGATTTCTTGTGAGCAGCATTTTCGGACCGCCGCAGACCGGGATCACAACAACCGGAAATTCACATCCCTGGCTTTTATGTACCGTCATGGCGTAAGCAAGGTCCAGATTATCAAGGTCGCCCGCAGTGCCTGCGTATTCGACTTCCTTGTCTTCATCGTAACGAACGGTCAGCGCATTGCTGTCTTCATCGACATCGATGATGGTTCCGATGTCGCCGTTAAAAACGCCTTCTCCCTCAAACTCACCACGTGCAGTGTGGCGGACCCATGCAAGATTGTAATCATTCTTGGTCTGCATGACCTTGTCACCTTTACGGAAGAGGTGATCTCCCCAGGAAATGCTCGGCTTGTCAGGGGACGGAGGATTGAGCGATTCCTGAAGAAGCGCATTCAGGGCAATCACGCCGGTGTCCCCTTTTTTCTGAGGAGCAAGGACCTGAATGTGCTGGGCACGCTCTGCCTCGGAACAATGAATGAAACCCGGCAGTCTTGAATGAACAAGACGGACAATGGCATCGGCAGTATCCTTGGGCGTATCTTTGCGTTCAAAAAAGAAATCCGTCCCTTTCTCATTCAGAAAAGGCATTTCACCATGATTAATCCGATGTGCGTTGACAACGATGCGGCTTTCTTCACTCTGCCTGTAGATATCGGTCAGACGGACAGCGGGCAGAACAGAGGAGGCAAGGAGATCACCCAGAACATTGCCGGCACCGACACTGGGAAGCTGGTCCGCGTCGCCGACCATGATCAGCCGTGTACCCGGAGAAAGGGCACACAGGAGTGAACGCATGAGAAGAAGATCGACCATGGACATCTCATCGACGATTACACAGCTGGTTTCCAGCGGCTCATTTTCGTTATGGGCAAAAACGCCTTCCCCCGATGATTCCAGGAGGCGGTGGATCGTTTTGGCTTCCTGCCCAGTCGCTTCACTCATCCGCTTGGCCGCCCGTCCGGTCGGGGCACACAGGGTTATGGCTCCTTCATCCTGAAGGAGGGAAATGATACAGCGGATGATGGTGGTTTTACCGGTTCCGGGGCCGCCTGTGATGATTAGAACGCCGAATTCAAGGGCGGAAAGGATGGCTTCACGCTGAAGAGGAGAAAACTCGATATGGTGTTTTTTCTCAAAGGCGCGAACCCGTTCGGCTCCTTTTTTTCTGTTGCCTCGGGGAACAGAAGCAAAGAGATCCAGCAGCCTGGAAGAAACATCGGACTCGGCCTGGAAAAAGAACGGAAGATAGACACGGAGCTCCTCTCCGGCTCTCTCACAGCAGATGCTTTTTTCGGATGCAAGTTCTTCAAGGGCATGTTCAAGCAGCGCATCCGGCACACGAAGCATGGAACCTCCGTACCGGAGCAGTTCCGTCGCAGGCAGATAACAATGGCCCATGGAATAGGACTGTTCCTGAAGAATATAAATAAGCCCGGCTTTGAGCCTGTACTCACTCTCCAGGGCAATGCCCATGGTTGTGGCGATTCGGTCTACGGTCTGGAAACCGATGCCGTCCACTTCCATGCACAGGCGGTAAGGATTCTCACGGATTGCTTTCTCTGTTTCGGCGCCATAGCGGCGGGCAATACGCTGGGCAAGCGAAGAGGGAATATTGTAGGTCTGCAGAAAGACCATGGCATTCCGCAGGTACATACACTGATGATAGCTTTCAGCAACGATCCTCCATCGCTTTTTTCCAAAACCGCGGATTTCCTGAAGACGTTCCGGATGTTCGGAGAGCACTTCAAGTGTTTCTTCCCCAAAATGATCAACAATCTGCTTTGCAGAAGATGTTTTGACGCCTTTGATGAGGCCAGAAGCCAGGAAACGTTCAATGCCTGTCAGTGTGGTCGGTTTGACAATTTCAAAGGAAGCAACTTTCAGCTGATGACCGTACTGAGGATGGTCGATATAGGTGCCGGAAAGGATGACCTGTTCACCGATGGCAAGCTCTGGGAGGGTACCTGTACAGGTGACCGCCGTTCTTCCGATTTTCACCATGATCACGGAATATCCGTTTTCATCATTCCGATAGATGGTGCCGGCGATAGTTCCTTCCAGTTTTTCTTCCTCCAAAAGCTTCACCTCCCATGCCTTCAGGCAATTGCGCATTATAACAGAAAAAGAAGGGCATGTGAACAAGAAAGACAGGGGAAGGACAGAAGGCCAAGGAATTTACCTTGACAAGTCCGTAGGAAAACAGGATAATCGGCTCGGCAGTTCTTTTTTTATTTTTTTTCATCTGTATTTATCTTCAGCTGCCTTGCATCCGAAGGGAGGAAACAGGAGTGTTTGGTTTCAGAGCCGATGGCCGGCGAATCGGGGACATTGACCCGATTGTTCAGATTACGCCATACCTTATGCCTATGCGCTGTGATGCGCAGGTTTTTCTTCAGCATGAAGTGGACTATGAGATGCTGACCCGTTACATCGCACGGAAGCTGCGTGAAGATCAGCGGGTGACCTTTATGCAGATCATTGTTGCTGCCTATGTGCGTTCCGTGAGTCAGCATCCGGAAGTCAACCGCTTTATTATGAACAAGCAGTATTATTCCAGGAATAACTGCACAGTCAGCTTTACCATGCTGAAGGATCCTCAGGATGCTGAGGCTGGTGAGACGGCGGTAAAAATCAAGTTTGATTTAACGGATACACTGTTTGATGTCCGTGACCGTATGGTGCAGGTGATCGATTCCAACAGAGGGCCGGGTCCGAAGAACTTTGCAGATCATCTGGCTGCAGCCGTTTTGAAGATTCCCGGGGCTGCAACACTGATTGTTGCTCTTGTGCGTCTGCTTGACCGCTATGGTCTCCTGCCCGGTGCATTCCTGGATGCACTTCCATTCCATACAGGAATGTTCATTACGAACAATGCCTCGATCGGCCTTCATCATGTGAATCATCATATCTATAATTTTGGATCAACTTCACTTTTCTTCGGCATGGGTCTGGTCAAGAAGGAAGCCGTGGTTGAAGGGGACAAGGTCCGCATGAAACGCTTCCTTCCCATCGGGGTTACTGCGGATGAACGTGTCTGCTCTGGCGCATTCTATGCTGGTTTCTTTGCCGACATGGAAAAATATCTGGACCATCCGGAACTCCTGGAAGTTCCTCCGGAGACGGTCCGATATGACAAAAAGGCAGAATACCATGTTCCCAAAGTAGCAAAAGAAAAAGCGTAATGAACCGGAAAAAAGAGACGGCCGTGTCCGTCTCTTTTCTATTACTGCAGGAAACCGTGGTAAGCTGTCGAAAGAAAAAACAGTCAGATATGAGGAAGATGAAAAGAACAGAAACGGTAGGCAGATGGATGCAAATGGAAGAGATTCCAAAGTACAGCGTACCTCTCTTTCAGAATGCAGGCTGAAACATCAGAAAACAGATGATGGTGAGGAGTGACGAAACCTTGACGGTCCTGGTCAGTGCGTGTCTCCTGGGATTGAACTGCAAATATACAGGTGGGAACAATTATTCCGACAAGCTTGCGGAATATCTGAAGGACAAAGTGGTGATTGCAGTATGCCCCGAGGTGATGGGAGGACTTCCTACGCCAAGGGTCCCCAGTGAAATTGTGGATGGTATCGTAATGAACCGGCAAGGAAAGAGTGTGGACAGAGAGTTCCGCCTTGGAACAGAGCGTATCATGCAGGCGATTGAACAGACGAAGATTGATCTTGCCATTCTTCAGCCCAGAAGCCCCAGTTGCGGAGTCGGAAAGGTTTACGATGGCACTTTCTCAGGAAGACTGACCGATGGCATGGGTATTTTCGCACAACGGCTTCAGGAAGCCGGCATTCCTGCTGTTACCGTCGAGTGGCTAGAAGACAAGAAAGAAGGAAGAGAAAATGGAAACACGCCGGTTTGAGCAGGGGGAGATTGTTCAGCACTTCAAACGGGAAAAGACGGGCACTGTCGGAACGCAGTACCTCTATGAAATCATTGGCGAAGCCGAGCATACAGAAAGCGGGGAAAAACTGATGATTTACCGTGCGCTGTATGGCGAGATGCGTGTATTCGCAAGACCGCTGGATATGTTCATGAGCGAAGTGGACAGAGAAAAATATCCTGAGATACATCAGAAATACCGATTTGAAAAATATATTCCCATTCAGTAACGCTGCTTTTCCGGAAGCATTGCACGAAAAGGCAGTGTGTGTAGTGCAGGATGGGAGGAAGACAAGCTGTTTTTGCCGGCTGATGCATGCGGCCGGAGAAGAGGAAAGAAAAGGAGGAAACGGAATGGTTATCAGAAAGCCGCCTATGGGATTCAACACATGGAATACGTTTGGAAACCGGATTGATGAGAAGCTGATTGTGGAATCTGCGGATGCCATGATTGCCACAGGACTGAAGGATGCAGGTTATGAGTATCTGGTGATTGACGACTGCTGGTCAAAGTATGAACGGGACCCGGAGAGCGGAAAGATTGTACCGGATCCGGACAAGTTTCCAAGGGGAATGCGGGCGGTTTCCAATTATGTACACAGCAAAGGCCTCAAATTCGGCATGTATTCCTGCAATGGCGTTCGAACCTGTGCAGATTATCCGGGATCCTATGATCATGAATTCCTGGATGCCCAGACATTCGCAGAGTATGGCGTTGATTATCTCAAGTATGATAATTGCTACCGCCCCGAATCGGCGGATCAGAAAATGCTGTACCGGCGCATGGGCATGGCGCTCCGGGCGACAGGGCGGGATATCGTTTTTTCTGCCTGCAACTGGGGACAGAACGATGTGTGGAGCTGGATTCGTTCAACGGGAGCCCACCTGTACCGCTCTACCGGGGATATCTTTGATACGCCTGAATCTTACAGAATGATTGCCAGAAGTCAGATGGACAAGCTGAGTGCTTCTGCCCCGGGATGCTTCAATGATATGGACATGCTGACCGTTGGCATGTATGGGAAGGGGCTTGTTGGTTCCACCGGGTGTAATGATGCTGATTACCGTTCCCAGTTTGCGCTCTGGTGCATGTTTTCCTGTCCGTTGATGCTGGGCTGTGATATCCGGAATATGAATGAAGCAACACGTCAGCTGGTAACAAACCGGGAGCTGATTGCCATCGATCAGGATGAAGAAGCCCGTCCTCCGATTTTCCTGCAGGGCGAGGGGGAAACAGACCGGATCTATGCTTTCAAATTTCTGGAGAATGGCGACTATGCGCTGGGTCTGTTTAATCTCTCGGAAGAAGACAGGGATTTCAATGTGTTGTTCAATGACACGGGGCTTGCTGCTTCAGCGGGATATGCGCTGGCACTGACCAATGTCTTTGACGGGAGCAACGGTGGGTTCCACAAGGAGCATCTGCGGGTCCATGTGCCTTCCCATGATTGTGTTGTATATCGTGCAAGGCTGGTACGTCCCTGATGACATGCACAGAATGCGGAAAAACGGTTACCCGGGATGAAGAAGGGCTGACACGCAAACTGATCAATCGGGGTGCCACACAGTTTTACTGCTATGAATGCCTGGCCCGCAGGTTCCGGATTACGGTTCCTGCACTTCGGGACATGGCGGAAGCATTCCGGGCAGCAGGGTGCACGCTTTTTACCTGAGCATGGGACGTGCAGCAGCGCTGCATTCCTTCATGCATTGTGGAATGAAAAGGCAGCAGAAAAGCCCGGGAAACTGCTTCCCGGGCTTTTGATGTGCGCCTGGCAGGATTCGAACCTGTGACCTTCAGAGTCGGAGTCTGACACTCTATCCAACTGAGCTACAAGCGCATCAACCGCAGCAAAGCTTAACACAAGGGCATGGAAAAGTCAATCGAAGAATTGGCTGCATCGTAAAACAAGTCCTTCGGGGGCCATGCGTGAAGGCACAGATTTTTGTTCTCCGGAGGAAATGAAAGCATTTGCATGCCCCGAAACAACGGTATTCGGGAGAATAATCTGCAGTTTAGGGCATAAAATCGACCGTTTACGCAAAAAGAATACCAACTCAACTGAAAACGTGCTATAGTACGATTTGCAAATATCATTTCGGATACACTGCGATTATTAACTGAAAAAGGGGAGAAACCTGTGGGAAACGCAAAAACGAGCATGTTTGACAAGCTTCCATGCATGATCAAAAAGGCCAATGTAACCATGTTCCCGGAAGGCATTATCGGCTATCTGGTCGGGCCGACGCTGGCACTGATTGCGAATTCCGTCCTTGCCAACTATTTCAATAAGTACATGACCGATGTACTGAATATCAACAGTTGGGCAAGCGAGTTCTTTAAGTGGCTTCCTGTTGTGTCGGTTATCTTCGTTGTTCTTGGCAATATTATTGTCGGACGCCTGATGGACGGGAAACAGACAAAAGCAGGGAAAGCCCGCCCGCTTCTCCTGATTTCTGTTCCGATCAGTTTTCTGGCTCTCCTGATTCTTTTTGTAATTTCCCCGTTCGTCACGGATACGATCAATACTGGTGCGCAGACAGCTGCGCTGGTGTGCATTGCGATCGGCTATAATCTCTGGTTTGCGATTGCCTATCCAATGTATTACACGCCGCATGCCGCATTGGTGAATCTGTCAACGAGAAACTCCAAAGACAGGACACTGCTGGCCACGCTGTCGAATGCAACGGCTTTGGCAGCCATTGGCGCAAGCTCCATGATTCTGCCGTTCTTCCTCCCGCTGCTTTTTGTTTATCAGACGGAAAACATTCCGGAAGGTGCTGTACTGACCGAGGGCGGTTATTACACGCTCAACGGTGCGACACTGTATGATGCGCAGGCATCCTACAATCATTGGAAGATTTTCGTCATTGCACTTGTGATCATCACGGTCATCGGTGCTCTGATTGAGTTCATGTTTACCCGTGAACGTGTTACAGAGGAAAGCATGAACCAGGGAGAGGGTGCACCTGCCAAGAAAGCCATGCCAATGGCACAGCAGGCCAAAATCTGCTTTGGCGACAAGTTCTGGATTATCATGATGGTCTTCTTCTTCTGTTATCAGCTGGGTGGCATGATCAAGAACGTTTCCCAGAATTACTTCTGTCAGGCTATGTTCACGGATGCCTTTGGAAACTACACCGTTGCCAAGGGCGGTCAGGTTCAGGGTATTCTTTCGATCATTGGTGCCATTCCCACAGCCATCGGCATGGTTGCTGCACCGATTCTTGCCAACAAAATCGGAAAAGGCAAAGCGATTCTGTGTGGTGCCATTCTGGCATCCGTCGGCGGCCTGATCGGTATGTTTGCTCCTTCCAATCAGATGGTTGTCATTGTATCCTTTGTGATCAAGGCGCTTGGCTCCACGCCTGCAATGTATCTCTCCATGGCACTCCTTGCTGACGTGCTGGATCACCAGGAAGCTGTCAATGGCGTGCGTACGGATGGATTTACCATGACGATCTATGGCGCGATCATGGCAGGCATGACCGGTGTCGCAACAGGAATCCTGAATATTGTTCTCTCCAATGTTGGATACAGTTCCAACAACATTTCTTCAGAAGCAATCCGTGCGGCCATGCCCTGGATCTTTATTGCAGGCGAAACGATCTGCTATATCGTGATTTTCCTGATTTTCATTTTCATGGGCGTCGAGAAGTTTGGCAAGTTTGATCACGAAGCGATCATCGAAGACCAGAAGGCTGCCGCTCTTGCAGAAGGCCGTGAATTCGTTTCCGCCGAGGAGAAGATTCGCCGCGAAGAAGGTGAAGAGGCTTATCAGGCTGAACTGAAAAAACAGGCAGATGCAAAAGCTGCAGAGGAGAAAAAGCTCGCAGCCCTGTCGGCCGAACATCGGAAGGCTGTAGAGAAGAAGGAAGAGGTAATCCGCAAAGAGCTCAATGCGATGCGGAAAGCCAAGGGAAAAACTGCAATCTGATAGGAAAATGAATTGATGCAGGGATCAGGGAAACACGGTTTCTCTGATCCCTGTTTTTCTCTCAAGCATGCATCGTTTTTTCCAGGGAAACGTGCTTTTTTTTCCGCACACAAAGAAAGTAGAGAAAAATACTCGGAAATAGCGTTGACAGGTGCGGAAGGATTGCATACAATGTATCAGCTGCGATGACAGTTGCAGCAAAGGGGGCAGTGAAATGGCAACTGCATTCTCGGAAAAGGAACGTGCACGGATTGTGGTATCACTGAGGGAAACTGCTCGAAAGGTTGCGCTGGAGAGCGGAATGAACAAGGTGACCGTGGAGGAACTTGCCAGCAAGGCGGGCATTTCCAAAGGGGCGTTTTACAAATTCTATCCTTCCAAGGAACTCCTGTTTCTGGAAATCCTGGAGGAAACCCACACACAGGTTTATGGAATCGCAGGGATGCTGCTGGCTCAGTCCAAAGCAGTGGCACAGAAAGAACGTGCCGCGGAGACCATTTTGAATGTCTGCCGGCTGCTGGAACAGAGTGGCATGGTGCCTTTCATTGAGAATGATCTTCCCGTTCTTCTGCAGAATCTTCCGGAAGAAGTGCTCAAGGCGCATTACCATGGCGATGAAATCCATGTAATGGAACTGCTTCACAGAATTGCTCCGGACAGTCACGTTCCCGATGATTTTGCAGCTGCTACCGTCAGAAGCCTTCTTTTGTTTGTTGCGCACAGAACGCAGATCGGAGAGCATTATCCGGAAGTCCTTGAACTGCTTGTGCATGGAGCATGCGAGCAGCTGTTTGGACAGGATATGGAAATCATACAGGGGGACAGTCTGTGAACATTCTGGAATTCAGCTTTAACGGTGTATTTCCGATCTGTCTGACAATGATGATCGGGTTTTGCCTCTGCAGATGCAGCGTTATGGAAAAGGGAACGGCTGAAAAGCTGAATCAGCTTGCCTACAAAATCCTGATTCCCTGTAATCTCTTTATGAATATGTATCATGCGGATCTTTCAGCGGTCCTGGATATGCAGCTTGCGCTGATTGCTGTTTTGGGAACGTCCGGAATCATTCTTGCCATGTGCATGCTTGCTCCGCATGTAACAGAATCCGGTGCGCAGCGCGGAGAGTTTATACAGGGTATCTTCAGAGGAAACACAGCGATTCTTGGTCTCCCGCTGATCACGAACCTTTATGGTGAGCGCGCGACTGCCATCCTCGCTTTTCCGATGTCCATCATGCTGATCTTCTATAATATTGCTGCACCGGTAATCCTTTCGTTTTATGCGGGCAGTGGAAAAACAAGCATGAAAACCATCGGAAGAAAAGTGATCACCAACCCTTTTCTGATCGGAACACTGCTTGGACTGCTGTTCTCACTTTTTCATCTTCATCTGCCGACAGCTCTGGAGAAAACAATCAGCAGTATTGGAGCTACGGGCTCGACCCTTGCCCTTCTTGCACTGGGTGCCGTGACCGAATTTTCCGAATTCAGGAAGAGCGGAAAGACGTCTCTTCTGGCTGCCTGTATCCGTCTGATTGTGGTTCCTGCGGTCATTCTTGGTATAGGGATTGCACTGGGAATAAGGGATGAACGTCTGGCAGTGCTGGTTTGTTTCTTCTGCACGCCTACGGCGGTCGGAAGCTATGTTCTGGCGAAGAATGTGACAGGAGACGGAAAACTCGCCCGGCAGATTCTGATTCTTTCCACGGTGTTCTCCATGCCGACGATGTTTCTGACCATCATGTTGCTCAGAGCACTTGGCGTGATGTAAGCAAGGCTTGAAAGGAAGGTTGAAAGCCTGATGAAACTGATATCATGGAATGTCAATGGCATTCGTGCCTGTCTGGGCAAAGGCTTTATGGATGCTTTTGCCTCCCTGGACAGTGATTTTTTCTGCCTTCAGGAGACCAAATGTCAGGAAGGCCAGGTGACACTGGAGCTTCCCGGATATGAACAGGTCTGGCACAGTGCAGAAAAAAAGGGTTATTCAGGGACTGCAGTGTTTGCGCGTCAGAAACCGGAAGACATACGTCTGGGCATGGGAATTGACGAGTTTGATCATGAGGGCAGACTGATTGCGTTGGAATATCCGGATTTCTGGATGGTGACGGTCTATACGCCGAATTCTCAGGACGGACTGGTGCGTCTGCCTTACCGTGTCCGATGGGAGGAAGCCTTCCGGCAATATCTGAAGGAACTGGAAAAAACACATCCTGTGATTGTCTGCGGGGATATGAATGTTGCACATGAGGAAATCGACATCAAGAATCCGAAGGCCAATCAGATGAATGCAGGATTTACACGGGAGGAAAGGGAATGCATGACAAAACTGCTGGAAAGCGGTTTTGTTGATACCTTCCGGTATCTGCATCCGGATGAGGCGGGTGCTTACTCTTGGTGGTCCTATCGTTTTCATGCAAGGGAACATAACGCCGGATGGCGTATCGATTATTTCTTGACATCTGAAGTGCTCAGAGACAGGATTCAGAGCGCAACCATCCATCCGGAAATCTTTGGGTCAGATCATTGCCCGGTTGAACTGCAGATTGATCTTTAAGAGACAGCTTATAAGAATAGGGGAATATCAGCATGCTGGAACTTGACCACATCTCCTTTGATGTACCAGAAAATGAGGAAAAAAAAACAGATGGAAATCGTGAAATCATTCACGACATCTCCCTGACAATTGACAACGGCAAGTTTGTCGTCATCACCGGACCAAACGGCGGCGGAAAATCAACGCTTGCCAAGCTGATTGCCGGGATTGAGAAGCCGACAAGCGGACGGATTCTCCTTGACGGCGAAGATATCACAGAGATGGGAATCACGGAACGTGCACAAAGAGGGATCGGTTACGCTTTTCAGCAGCCTGTTCGTTTCAAGGGCATTGAAGTGATTGACCTGCTTCGGATTGCGAGCGGGGATAAGAAGATGACGATTGATAAGGCATGCTCTTATCTGTCGGAAGTCGGTCTGTGTGCCCAGAACTATGTGCGGCGTGAAGTGAATGCATCCCTTTCCGGAGGAGAACTGAAGCGCATTGAAATCGCCACGGTTCTGGCAAGGGGTTCACGTATGAGTGTATTTGATGAACCTGAGGCTGGCATTGATCTGTGGTCTTTTCAGAATCTGATTCGTGTTTTTGAACATCTTCAGAATCAAAACCGTGAAGGTTCAATTCTGATCATTTCCCATCAGGAAAGGATTCTGGCGATTGCAGATGAGATCATCGTGCTTACTGCTGGAAAAGTGAGCTCTCACGGCCCGAGAGAAGAGATTCTTCCGACGCTTTTGGGAACCGCAAGCGTAGCAAGCGCATGCGACCGTCTTGAGAAGAAGGAGGGTGTGCAGTAATGGATGAAATTCAGAAACGGATTCTTAGAGAAGTCGCCGACCTGCACGGAATCCCAGTCGGCGCATATAATTTCCGTGTAAACGGCGCCTCTGAGGGCCGCGCCTCCACCGCGAACATTGAGATCACCTCCAAAGAAGACAAGAGCGGAATTAACATCCGCATCAAAGACGGCACGAAGAATGAGAGCTGCCATATCCCTGTTGTTCTTTCACAGAGCGGATTGCAGGAAACCGTGTACAACGATTTCTATGTTGGGACCGACTGTGATGTCCTGATTGTTGCAGGATGCGGCATCGATAACTGCGGAGGACAGGACAGCCGGCATGATGGTGTCCACCGCTTCTTCGTGGGCAGGGGCAGTCATGTGCGCTACGTGGAGAAGCACTATGGTCAGGGCGATGGAAAAGGCAAGAGAATCCTGAACCCGGTGACGGAAGTGCATATGGACGAAGATAGTTCCATGGAAATGGAAATGGTACAGATCCGGGGAGTGGACTCCACAGTTCGTACAACCACTGCGGATCTGGCTGCAAATGCGCGTCTTGTGGTCAGGGAACGCCTCCTGACCCATGGTGATCAGAAGGCGGAAAGTGTCTATGTCGTGAATCTGAATGGAGAAGGATCAAGCACGGATGTTGTTTCCCGTTCGGTTGCCAGGGACGACTCCTATCAGAAATTTGACTCCCGGATTGTCGGCAATGCCACATGTACAGGACACACGGAGTGTGATGCCATTATGATGGACAATGCACACATTCTTGCGCTCCCATGTCTTGAGGCCAATGATCTGAATGCATCGCTGATCCATGAGGCTGCCATCGGGAAGATTGCCGGAGAACAGATCATCAAATTGCAGACGCTCGGCCTTACCGAACAGGAAGCAGAGGAAGAGATTATCAATGGTTTCCTGAAATAAAAAAGTCGGTTGCAGCAGAATTGCTGCAACCGTTTTTCGAAAAACACCGAGCGTGCGGGATTAGACCTTCCGATAGGAATTCTTCCGGAATTCCAGAAGACGTACGTTGTTGGATGGAAGAAAACCGTCAAAAGTGCAGTCATGCAAGACATCGTACCAATGCCCCTCGAGGGAAATAACCTGATCCTTTCCGGAATAGTTTTCAAGAAAAACAATATTCCCACGTGCGTGAGCGGTCACACCGTGTGGCAGTTCACACGGGAGAGTGCGCGGAATCTGAAGGGATTCACACAGGGTGGCATAGAAAGCGTCGAGGCTTTCTCCGGTCAGACGGGCACCGAGATACCATGCCTGTCCCTGACCAAAGAAATTGCGGGTGATGGCTGGCGTTCCCTGGTAGAAATCATCCTGATACCATGCCTCCGCCTTCGCGCCTTCCAGTTCAAGCAGGCTGCAGATTCCGGAAGCCTGGTATAGAGTCCCGTCCGCACATACTACTGCGTTCTTTTCATCCGGAAACAGAGCGTCCATTT
>ONVN01000258.1 GCA_900321295.1 uncultured Eubacteriales bacterium | reverse complement strand
ATCTTTCTGGCTTCCTTGCTGACCACTTCGTAGGTCATCGCAAAATCAGCAGCAGTGAGAGTGAACTTGTCTTCCGCGTAATGGGCTTCCATCATCGTTTCACCATTGGTGGTCACCACATAGTCAAAGGTTTTGATCTCATTTTCACCCATGGTAATCTTCTCATAAATGGTCATTTCCTTCGACTTCACATCGTAAATGACTTCATCATTTTTCACGGAGAATGCAATGGTCATCTCAGGTTCTTCGCCTTCGTAACCAGCTGTTGTCAGCATTTCAATTTCCTGTCCGATAGAACCGTTGGAAAGAACCGCAATCTTGCGTTCACCGTTGGGAACGAGCATCTCGAAAGCATAGGTTCCATCCTGATACATGGTCAGCGCAATATTTGTCTGAGCAAGAACGTCCTTTACCTGATCCTTCTTGGCAGCCCATGCATTCTTCAGCGCATCAGCAGACAGATTGATTTTCATAGCGCTGAGAACCGGTGCATAGCGATCGATGCATGCTGCAATATCGGCATCCTCAACGAAGCTGTCAATGCCTGCCGTCAGTGCTTCAGCAAATTCCTCGCTTTTTACGACATACTTGATTCCGTTTTCCACTTCCTCAGTGGTCAGGGTCTGCATGAGCGGCATGATCTGCATAGTAAGCTTACCAGCAAGCATCTGAACGTCTGCCAACACCTGTTCTTTGGACAGTTTGAGTTCACCAAAAAGATTCGAAATCATCTTCTGAGCAAATTCAACGACTGTCTGGTATTTGACTTTATAGCCCATTCCCATGGCCTTGACATAAGCCGCATCCTGGGCAATAAGCATTTCGCCCATGGTCATTCCTGCCATCTTCGCAGCAGCATGAACGCCAAGATCATCTTTTCCCAGCTGGACGGCAATGTTCTGCCCGGCCGCATCCACGGTGAGCAGCAGATCGCCATTTTCGGGATCCATGCTGTTCATCAGGGCTGCCACATTCTCTTCAAAAGTATCCGCTGCCAGAGCAAAAGAGATGTTCAGCAGCATCATCATGGCAACCAAGAACGCAATCAGTTTCCTCATAATTATCCTCTCCTTAGAAAAAATACAGAAATTGTGCTTATTCGTTTTTTGCACGGTCCTATCATATCACATTAATTTCATTTTGTCATTCCGCCCGTATGTCAATTCAAGCACTAAATCGCATGTTTCAGCACGCAACACCAGCTGCGCCTCTCAATGCATTCCCCAGTACCATACGTTCTTTGTCATCCGGAAGCTCCTCCATCCCAACCCGTCTGAGGATTTCCCCAATCACATTGAGTTTTTTCCGGTCATCGTAAGGAACGCAGATTGTTCCTCCCAAACCCGTCATAACACAACCTTCCCGCCTGAGAATGACCAATTCTTCATCCAGCAGGACAAGAGCATGCTTTCCTTCCGCTATTTCATTTGTACGTCTTCCAATCAGGTCATCATCATCCTCATAATACGGAGCAAGGGATGTTCCCGACACAGTCACAAGAAATAACGCATTTCTCTGTTCTTCTCCCCTGCGGATCCAGCGCAGGTGATTTCCATGTCGCGCCTTGAAATAATCCTCGCTGTCATACTGTGGAACTCGAACAAAGAGGTTTTTGCAGACATCATACATATCCGCCGCTTCAAGGGAAAGCATTTTTCGCATCACAAACAGGAGCATGTTCTGATCCTCACTGTCCAGCTCCGAATAGTCGCGCAGAAACTCCTTTTCGCAACTTTCCATGTCACAACGGGCAGTCGGCCAGCCATAGAACGCACGAATCGGTATGTCCAGGATTCTGCATAAAGCTGGAATAATCCGTATATCAGGCCTTGAAAAACCCGACTCCCAATTGTTCACAAAACTTTTTCCTATGTGAAGGTTTTCCGCAAGTCTGGTCTGACTCCACCCTTTCATTTCCCGGGCTTCCTGAATGTTCTTCCCGAAGGCTGCTCTGTTGTATGTCATCATCCTATGCAGCCGGACCGAATTCCAAGATTTTACATTTCCTCTCATGCGCTTGTTCCTTTATGCAGTCTTCCTCAGCAGCACAGGAACCATCCTCCGCGGCCGCACAAACAGTTCAAAAGGAAATTGATGGCAAGACAGCTGAGGCACGGACTGGCAGCACACACAGTCCCGCCAAAAGGATTTCCACCACGCTGAGTATACTCCCTTGATGGTCCCTGAAGTTCATTGAGCAGCTGCCGGTACATCAGATTATCCGGCGCCATCTGCACTGCCTGCCTTGCGTGCGAAAGAGCCGCAACCTGATTATGCAATCCTCTGTGAGCAAGAGCATTCAGGTAATGCCACTGGGCTGTCTCACCCTGAATTCCCTGAAGGATATTCAAGGCTTCCTGATATCGGCCTGTCCTGATATAATCGCTTGCCGCCTGAAGCCGTGAATCCTGATAGGTCCCAGCCTGTGTGGAATATCCAAAAGGATTCCAGCCGTTTTCGTCACCCCAGCCAGTTCCAAAAGGCCCCCATGCACCGCCCCACTGTGCATTGCCAAATGGATTGGCATTGCCAAATGGATTTGCATTGCCATATGGACTGGAATTACCGCCTCTCTGTGCATTTGCACCATACATATCCGGATTATAGCTGCCCTGCTTCTTTACACGGATCGCTTCAGCATAGGCCTCATTGATCTCTTTCATTTTTTCTTCGGCCTGTTTGTCTCCCGGATGCAGATCGGGATGATACTGTTTTGCAAGCTTCCGGTAGGCTGTTTTGATTTCCGATTCACTGGAAGAAGACGGAATTCCCAATGTCTTAAACGGATCATTCATATTTCTTTTTTCTCCTTTCCGCCTTTTTTCTTTTCTTCCAGCAGTGCGTATCGGTTCCAAACACCTTCGTACAGAACATTTTGCAAGAGATCCAGGTCCTGTGAAAGCGGAAGAAGATCCAGTGCTTCACATGACTCTGAGAGCATACTTGTCAGGCTGTCCCGGATCAGTTCATCATATTCTGGTCCCTGCAGCGTATCAAGCGGATTAAAGCGTCCTTTCCTTACATCCCGTTCATAATCTTCATAGGCATCCATAAGATAAACGAACTTTCCAAGTCCGTTCCCAACCGCCTGAAGGACAGGGGCAAAAACATCTTCTCTTGGAGCAAAGACTGCTCCCAGCATTTGACCGCTCAGAGCGCAGAGGCCGTCCACGTCACGCTCCTGTTTTTCTTCTTTTTCCCAAATCTGCATCAGGGCATTCTCCACACACTTTGACTGCAGCGGATACTTTTCTGCGATTGCTTCGTATGCTGTCTTCAATCTGCCAGCCAGATGTTTCTGAATGGAACGCTCTTTATCCCGTTCGGCATCCACGAATTTCCAATAGGCAAGCAGCAGATTCATATCGGCTGCATATTCTGTTTCAGTCGTCTGAACCGAATCCCGCTTGCGCACTGGATGCAGCGGGCATACGGCACTGTCCCGATGTTCTTCCGGTTCATAAAGCGAAGAAAGCAGGACGGTCAGAAAAGTCATATCATTTGACAGTACCATTCTTCCCATCTGTCCATAACGGTTGCGAATCACCCTGCACAAGCCACAATACCAGGCCTTATAGCGTTCTGTCTGTTCCTGGGCAAGTGTCTTGGGGTTAAGGTCAATATAGCCAAACATTCCATATACCTCCATGATCAGAGTACAGGATGATTGTGAAGACTGTTTGAAGTGTTCGGAAGAAATGCTGCGTCCACCGGAAAGCATGCTTTCCCATGTTCCGAAAAAACCGGCATGACACATGCCGGCCTTTTCAGATTAATCCGCCTTATAAATTGCCATGAACAGCGCACCGTCTCCCTGGCTTTCCGCTTCAATACGAATCGGGAAGCCATAGTCATTACGGAACCGGAGATTCAGGTTTGCTCCACCGCTTGCAGCATCGACTCCATGCGGAAGATAGGAAGCACCGCTTGGTCCATGGGGGCGTCGTTGGAGAATGGTAATCTTCGGAAGCTGAAGAAGAACGTTGTAAATGGTTGAAGAAACCTGACAGACACCACCACCATGGCCAAGTGTCGTGGTTCCGTTCACCAGCACAGGCGCTTTCTCGTATCCTTTGCTTGCGCGGAACGGTCCAACCGACTTGTTATAGTTAATATCTTCTCCAGGCTGCATGACCCTGCTGAGGCGTCTGGATGCATTTGCAATGTTATGAATACGTCCAATATTCGCCTCGTTATCAGTCATTTTATAGAAGGAAGTATATGCACCAATCGGAGAGTCCTCACGAATTGGAGTATCAGTTGGCGATACGGGAATCAGATCCTTGAGTTCTTTCATGTTAATATAGCCATAGGAACGCATATAAACGACAATCGCCCATCCATCCTGAATACGCCAGATACTCAGGCGGGTATCCGGATTCAGCACAACCCAAGTGGCATCCTGGTCACTCATGGATTTACGGACATATGCTTTTCCATTCGTCCTTGCTATATATGCGGGCTTCATGGTTCCATAGGGAGGAGTGTTGACCGGATCAACCGCAGAAAAAGCTGTCAGTTTCTCCCTTTTAATGTATCCAATCTGGCGGCCCGACCGTACTACACACCAGACCAAGCCAACAGAAAGCAGGTCCAGATTCAGACGATCGTTCGATGAAATCAGTTTTTCAGAATCAATCGACCGGTCGGCATACATGATACCCATTTTCCCATCCAGTGTCTTGCAGGTGTAAATCGCAGGAGAAGATGCGTTAAACTCTTTCGCATCGGGCTCATGATATGTTTCTCCAACCACGTAGACAATCTCATCGTCGTCGATTGCATCCAGTTCTTCGATTTCTTTGAGCGTCTGCTCAGAAACATATACATTTTCGTCGTCAGCTTCGTCATCCTCTCCCTCGGCATAGGAACCAACCATGGGGAGCAGCAGAGCGAACGCAAGCAAAATCGCAAGAATTCTCTTCATTTGTTTCGCAGCCGGTGGATCGCATCTATCACGCAGCTGCATGCACTTCCTTTCCTCAGAGCCAGCTGACAAAGCAGATGCAAGTTTTTGCACCTGTGCTCTTCCTGTCAGCAGTACCTCTAATAATATCAAAAGTTGTGGTTGTGCACAATAGCAAGTTCTCACAGAAATAACGAACCTCCCTGTACTTATGTTCCCGAAATGACTATCTTTCGGTCAGTTTTTTCTAAGACATTGCAATACCTGCTGTGCCCTTCCTTATCCGCTTCCCATGCCTCAGCAGCTTCGATGAAGATCGCAAGAACATCATCCTTGGCAGCCTGCATGATGATCAGCTGTTCTTCCGTCTGAGCAAGCAGCTCCGTTGACTCTTCAGGCATCGTTTCCTGATCACATACCACACAATCAGCCGAACCAGGCTGCAAACAAAGCAGCTATGCGGTTCAAGACCTTCCTCTTTCACCCTTCATCTCTCTTGATATCATTACCCTGTTGACCTATAATTCCTTTGACAAGAAACGGGAGGTCATTCAGATGACAAAAAGATCATTCGCCATTCTTCTGCTTTGTTCATTTTTCCTGTCCTCTGCATTCTCTTTTTCGGTTTCCCAAGCTTCTGAGCATGAACTTCTTGCCGGCACTCATTATATTGAGATCGGTGTGAAGGATTACGGTACCATCACAGCTGAGCTTTATGCCGACCTTGCGCCTGAGACAGTGACCAATTTTATCCAGCTCGCTGAAAACGGCTTCTATGACAATCTGACCTTTCATCGGATTATATCCGGTTTTATGATTCAGGGTGGCGACCCGAACGGGAACGGGACGGGTGGCAGCGGAAAAACAATCCCCGGCGAATTCGCTGCAAATGGTTTCAGCAATCCGCTTTCCCATACGCGGGGGGTCCTTTCCATGGCCAGAGCACGTGCCTATGACAGCGCTTCCTCCCAGTTTTTTATCTGTCATGCTGACAGCACCTATCTCGATGGCAGTTATGCAGCATTTGGCATGGTAATCTCCGGCATGGATGTCATCGACGCCATCTGTGAGAAGACCCCCGTAACAGATACAAACGGCTCTGTACGCAAAGAGAACCAGCCGGTTATCGAATATATCCGGACCATCGATCAGCCAGAAGAAGTTTCATCATAACCCGGAGCCCATTCCTTAAGGGTCTGCCCTATGCCTTTCGGATCGGGAAAAGCCGCTTTTCGTAAACGATTCCGTTTTTCTGCGATTTCTCACGTCTGCATTTCCAACAAGCAGAGTGTCCTGTTGTTGCCTGATTGGCGGGTGTGCTGGGAATCATATAAGCTGTATCACAATGTCCGATTTTTTAGAAAGTGGGAGAATATCCATGGATTTTGCTACCGTCTTGCGCGAACGTTATTCCTGCAAAAAATTCAGTTCAAAAGCCGTTGAGCCTGAAAAGGTCCGTGCCATCCTTGAGTATGGCCGCCTTGCTCCGACAGCAAAAAACCTTCAGGAACAGCACATCTATGTCCTGCAATCCCCTGAAGCAATCAGGATTGTCGATTCCCATACCCCCTGCCGATATGGAGCCGGTACGGTCGTTGCCGTGGCTTATGATAAAAACAATGTCTTTACCTACCCAGGCCGGCGTCATCAGTCCGGCGTGGAGGATGCCACGATTGTTGCCACGCAGATGGTACTTGGCGCATATAATGAAGGCGTGGACAGCTGCTGGCTGAATTTCTTTGATCCTGAAGCTCTTTCATCCGCTTTGGGACTTCCTGAAAATGAAGAAATCGTCATGCTTCTCGATCTCGGATATGCTGCTGAAGGCGTCAGACCGCTTCCCAATCATAGCAGCCGGAAACCGCTGAGCGAAACCGTGACCTTTCTCTGATTCCACCCCCCCACACCGGATTTCTGTGCATTTGCCCAGGATGCCGGTGTTCTTTTTTGGAAAGCCATGTCCCGGTATACGTCCTGAACTTGTATTGACGGTTGTGTCCACCGTTTCATGCTCCCTTTTTATCTTGTATTTTTCTATTCGGTGATATATCATCTTCTCAGATACAATTTGTTTTGGGAGGTGCCTGTTATGATTCAATTCGGGACAGGCGGATGGCGTGCCATCATCGGTGATACGTTTATCCGCTCCAATGTTCAGCGTGTTGCCTGTGCACTCGCCCGCAGGATGCAGCGCGAACAAGTTGCCGATGTCGGTATATGCATAGGCTATGATCGCCGTTTTCTGTCAAGGGAAAGCGCAATCTGGTTCTCTGAAGTACTCTCCGCCTATAAAATCAAAACCTACTTTGTTAACTTGTCCTGTCCCACTCCACAGATCATGTTCACGGTGAAAAACATGCATCTGCCCTATGGGGCAATGATCACTGCAAGTCATAATCCGGCGATCTACAATGGCATCAAGCTGTTTACTGAAGGCGGCCGTGATGCTACGCTCGATGTCACAGATCCAATCGGTGCGGAAGCCAATTCTCTTTCTGAAGAGGACCTGAAGGTCGTTTCCTTTGACACGGCAAGAGCGAATGGTCTGATCATTTTTATTGACCCCAGGGACAGTTATTTGGATTCCATTATGAACCAGATTGATATTCCCGCCATTCGCAGCCGTCATCCCAGGATTGTTCTTGATCCTATGTATGGAGTCAGTCTGTCCGGCCTCCAGACCATCCTGTATACGGCACGGTGTGATCTTGATGTCATCAATGACCGCCATGATGCATTTTTCGGCGGCCATCTTCCTGCTCCGAATCCGGAAACACTGCTCGATCTGCAGGCTTCTGTCCGTGACCATCATGCAGACCTGGGCATCGCCACAGACGGAGATGCTGACCGGCTTGGAATCATTGACGAAAAGGGCCAGTATGTTTCCGCGAACGTCGTTCTGGTCCTCCTTTATCATTATCTTCTCAAGTATAAAGGCTGGCGCGGACCGGCAGTGCGCAACATCGCAACCACCCACATGCTGGACCATGTGGCTGATTATTTCGGGCAGCACTGCTATGAGGTACCGGTCGGATTTAAATACATTTCCTCCGCCATGGATGAACATGATGCTCTCATCGGCGGAGAATCCTCTGGTGGTCTGACCGTGCGCGGCCACATTTCAGGCAAGGATGGTCTTTATGCCGCTTCGCTGCTGGTGGAGATGCTGGCCGTTACACGACGCCCGCTGTCCCTGCTGGTCCAGGATATCTATTCGACCTATGGGGAACTCCACATGGCCGAATACGACTGGGCACTGACCAATGAAAGCCGTTCCTCCATTCATGATTTGATTATGGTTCAGCAGAAGCTGCCGGATTTTGGCATGGAACCGGATCACATCAGTTACCTGGACGGATGCAAGGTCTATTTCAAGAATGCATGGATTATTGTGCGTTTCTCCGGAACAGAGCCGCGTGTCCGTATCTTTGCTGAAAACGACACTGAAACACATGCGAGGGATCTCGTACGGACGATGGCAGATTTTATCCATCTGCCCATGCCTGATTGAAAGGAGTATTATCATGTCTGACCTGCAAAACCGTATTGCTTCCATTACCGGTGTACAGCTCCCCTTTCCGGTGGAAATCCGGGATGGAGAGCATCTTCATGTGACCCTCAAAAACAGTCAGGCTGTGATTGAAGCAAAAGAACCTTCGGCCATAGCTCGTGGTTATTTTCTGCTCAGCCGCGCTGTGAAGGAAGAAACCGATTCCCTTGACGTTGTCCAGACCCGCCATTTTGCATCCTGCGGACCGATGCTCGACATGTCCAGAAACGCAGTTCTGCGTGTCTCTGCCGTAAAAGAGTATATCGACCGCATTGCAGCTCTCGGGCTCAACATGCTCATGCTGTATACGGAGGATACGTATGAAGTTCCTGAGTATCCGGCCTTCGGACTTTTCCGTGGACGGTATTCCCAGGAGGAACTTCGCGAACTCGACGCATACGCTGCTGATGCCGGCGTCGAACTGATTCCCTGCGTCCAGACACTTGCTCATCTGGGAACCTTTCTCCGTTGGAATGCCAACTGGAATCTTCGGGACCAGAGTACCATCCTGATGATTGACAGTGAAGAAACCTATAAGCTCATTGATGCCATGCTCCGCTCTCTGCGTTCATGCTTCAGGACCGACAAAATCCATATTGGCATGGATGAGGCGCACGGCGTCGGGCTCGGCCGTTATCTCCAGGAGCATGGCATGGTGGATCGCTTTGAACTGCTCAACCGCCACCTTGCACGTGTCAGCGAAATATGCAAATCCTATGATTTTCATCCCATGATGTGGTCAGATATGTTCTTCCGGCTGGGCTCCAAAAACAATGAGTATTATGACATGGACGCCCATATCCCCCAGAGTGTCATTGATACTCTTCCTGATGTTGATATGGTGTACTGGGATTATTATCATGAACAGGAAGAAATGTATACTGCCATGCTTCGCGAACACGCCCGCATGAAGAGAAACACGATTTTTGCCGGCGGCAACTGGACTTGGTCAGGTTTTGTTCCCAACACCAGAAAAACACGCGACTCCATGCTTCCTGCACTTCGTGCAAGCTGTCAGGAGAATGTGAACATGGTCATTGCCACCGAATGGGGCGATGACGGAGCTGAAACCCCCTTCTGCCTTGCCGATTTCATGCTGCCCATGTTCTCCGAGAT
>ONVN01000344.1 GCA_900321295.1 uncultured Eubacteriales bacterium | reverse complement strand
GGATCTCCGCCTCATCCCGGATACCCCCCAGTGACATCTGGACGAATCTGCGGCCAACTGCCTTTGCGATGGCCCGTACAATACTGGTCTTGCCGACGCCTGGAGGGCCTACAAAGCAGAGAATCGGGCCTTTCATATCTTTCTTGACCTGCAGAACAGCCAGATACTCGATGATACGTTCCTTGACTTTGTCAAGCCCGTAATGGTCTTCATCAAGGACGGCCCTTGCACGGGTAATATCCAGATTGTCCTCCGTAAATTTTCCCCAGGGCATATCAAGAATCCACTCGATGTAGGTCAGACTGGTGGTGATCTCCGGAGTGCCTGGAGTCATGCGGGCGAGCCGATCGATTTCCTTGGCACATTTTTCACGGGCTTCATCATTAAGCGGAGTTTCATTCAGACGCTTGCGCAGTTCGTCCGCGTCGGTGATATCAGTATCACCCAATTCTGCCTGTGCAGCTTTGATCTGTTCCCGCAGATAATACTCCCGCTGACTCTTCTCCATGGCGGCATGCACCTTGGATGTAAGTTCCATTTCGAGTTTTTCAAGCTCAAGCGTTTTCATCAGTTTCTCGAGCAGTTTTTCAAGACGTTCATAGACCGGGCAGGCGAGCAGTATATCCATTCGATCCTCAATGCTTGCAAAGGCATTGGAAGCACAGACATCAGCAAACCGACCGGGTTCCTGAATGGCCAGAATGGATTCGAGGACATCCGGTGAAATACGGCGGGTAGCTTCACCAAGCTGTTTCAGAGCATCCTGGCAGCCTCTCCAGAGCGCGTCCATCTCGAGGGATTTCTGGGTACGGGGACTGATGTTGCGGTAATCTGCGAGAATGGCAGTATCTTCATCGCGCAGTCTGACGATTTTGGCACGGGATTTGCCTTCGACCATAATGCGGACCGTTTCTCCTGGCAGATTCATCACATGCCTGATGGAGACTATGATTCCGACAGGATACAGGTCATTGAGGACTGGATCATCACAGTCCGGATCCTTCTGTATGGCAATGAGAGCGCGCTGATCACCGCGCATCGCCAAATCGAGCGAAGCGAGCGTCCGTGTGCGCGAAACATCAAAGGTAATGGTCATGTGGGGAAAAAGCATGATTCCGCGGAGCGGAATCAGAGGCAGGCAGTTGGCAGAGGCTTTTCTTTCGGGCATGTTGCTCCTCCGAACAAATGGCCCCTCAACGACAGCAAAAGGGGCCGAATGGTATAATTCAACAAATACAAGTATACAATAAATGCAGAGGTTTGCCTAGGCTTTTCTGTGGCGGAAGCCTCCAGCTCTTTCGTGCGAGTCCGGGAAGAAGTGTATGCATGCGATAAGGAGAGCAGAAATCCGTCAGGATGACTGCACGACTATTGCTTTTCCTCCCTGACTTTTTTATAATCCCTCTGTTAACCGCAAACGATCATTGCGAAGAAGTGAAAAGGGGAGAATAAGATGCTGAAGACCTTTTTTCCGAAGATTGAAAGAGAATCCTCAGCTTTAGGTTTCGGGTGCATGCGTCTTCCGAAACGTGAGGATGGTTCCATTGATGAGGAATTGGCGATTTCCATGATCCGCAAGGGGATCGACCGTGGTGTGCGCTATATTGATACGGCCTATCCGTATCATGGAGGAGAAAGTGAGCGGGTTGTCGGAAAAGCACTGCAGGACGGTTACAGGGAAAAGGTGATCCTGGCGACCAAGCTTCCCTGCTGGCATGTGAATACACATGAAGACATGATGCGCCTTCTGGATGAACAGCTGGAGAAGCTGCAGACAGACCATGTGGATTTTTACCTGCTCCACGCGCTGAACAAAGACAGTTATCATAAGATGAAGGATCTGGGATATCCGGAATTCTTCGAGCAGGCACTCAGAGAAGGAAAAATACGATACCCATCCTTTTCCTTCCACGATGACTATCCGGTCTTTGATGAAATTCTGCATGATTATGACTGGAAAATGTGTCAGGTGCAGATGAACATCCTTGACGATGAGAACCAGGCGTGTGTCAAGGGAATTCAGGAAGCTGGACGTCTGGGCATTGGCGTAGTGATCATGGAGCCTCTGCGCGGGGGACTTCTGGCGCAGCCTCCGGCTGAAGTACGTGAACGATATGCTGCATTTTCAGACAAGCGCTCCCCGGTGGAATGGGCATTCCGCTTTCTGTATACGATGCCCGAAGTCATTACCATCCTTTCGGGCATGAGCGATATGGCACAGGTGGAAGATAACCTGAACATTTTTGACCGGGCCGCGCGGGATATCCTGTCTGAGGAAGAAAAACAACTGTACAGGGATATCAAGCAGACCTATCTCAGCAGAATGAAGACAAAGTGCACAGGCTGCGCGTACTGTCAGCCCTGCCCGAAGGGAATTACAATCCCTGATATTTTCAGAGGATATGATCAGTCCCTTCTGCGGGAGGGTGGCAGCTTTAAGGCGGGGTATGCGAAGATTGTCGAGAAGCAGGCGGATGCCTCCCGTTGTGTTGCATGCCGGAAATGTGAGCGCGCATGTCCGCAGCATCTTCCGATTGTGACTTTCCTTCAGGAAATTCGGGCGATCTGCGAAGCATAAGCTGATGAAAGGGACTCGGGACAAACCTGAGTCCTTTTTTTGAAAGAAGTCCCGCCGAAAGGAATTCCTCTTGGTTTCCGTGTATTGGCCGGAGAAGAAAAATCTGAAAAGACCAGTTGAGAATCTTTTTTCTTTGCTTCGAGAGCATTGACTCTGGGGGCCGCCATCTGTATAATGGCCGCGTTTCATAGATTCCACGCGGACGGTTGAGAGGTTTTCAGGTGATGAAACAATTGGCTCGAATCCGGTTGCATTTTCCATTGACTGCTGTTTACGCGGAGGCAGGTCTGGCGCATTCGATCCGGCGCAGCCTGAATCTGATTCTTCTGGGTAATCTTTTTGGCGGCATGTTTGGTGTGATCTGTGGCGGTGGAACAACCGCTATGGTTGGCCTTGCAAATGAACTCCATGCAGGTGACTTTGCATTTGGTGTCATCAATGGCATCCCACAGATTGCGACTCTGCTCCAGATCCCTTTTTCCATACTGGTTAGCCGAACACACAAGCGGAAACGGTACATCATGACCTATGGACTGTTTTCGAGATTTCTCTGGCTTCTTTTTGGCCTGATTCCTCTGATTGTGCCAACGCGGCCGGAATGGCTGCAGATCTGGACACTGATTTTTCTCCTCGGGATATCTTCCTGCTGTGCCGCATTCATCCAGGTGTGCTGGTTTCCCTGGTTCTCAGACCTTTCACCGGTCAGGATTCGTGGAAGATGGTTTTCCTTCCGGGATACACTGAGCGCTGTGTGCAATCTGGCTTTGGGACTTTTGACCGCGCGCCTCCTGGATACGCTTCCTGTGAATATAAAATATGTGATTGTCTTTGGTCTGGGTGGACTGGTCGGCATGGCGGATATGATCTGCTTTGGTTTCTGTGAGGAAACATATACAACCAATGCGGAGCGTCTTCATTTCCGTGAAATCATGGGAGAAATTGTCCGGAATCGGTCTTTTCTGCGGTTCGCCGTGATGTGGACAGCCTGGTGTTTTACAGCCAATCTGTGTGATCCTTATCTGGGGCGCTATTCCATGAATGAAATGGGTTTGAACTTCACCCAGATGACGGTTTTTGGGACGGTTGCCGCTTCTGTCGGTACTCTGTTTGTGATGCGCAAATGGGGGCACATGCTGGATCAGTATGGCGGTCGTTCGGTCATGATGATGGCTGCACTCGCTGGCTCTCTGTGCAACCTGTTTTATCTGTTTTCAAGTCCGGGCAGCATATGGCCTGTTCTTCTGAGAAATCTGATTGGCGCTGCATGCTGGTGCGGAAGCAACCTGGCGGCCAACAGTCTTCAGCTGACGATGTCGCCGGAGAAGTCGAAGGCATCGTATATTGCTTTCTTTTCCTGCGTGACCTGCCTGTTGGGTTCCGCACTGGGCAGCCTGACGGGAGGCGCAATCTTGGAAGGAATGCACACGATGGGGCTTTTCACTGGTTCTTTTGACCGCTATAAGGCACTGGTCGTTTTCTCTACGATCCTTCGTTTTGCAACGGTGCTTGTCTTTGTTCCGCGCCTTGACAACGATATGCAGGACACAACGAAACTCCATGTTCCCAACATTCTCCTGAAAATCCCAAAGAAAAAGGTCCGCTGAGACATTCCGTCATGCTGCAAATCACGCCGTCTGATCGAGGCGTGTTTTTTGTACAGATGAAGATGACATGGACAAAATAGGGCAGATCGTGTATTCTAGATATGAAAACAAAACCGAAACGGGGGCATATGAGATGGGGACCGTTCGAAAACTGAAGTCAGCCATACAGGAGAATGAAAAGTTCAGTAAAATGCTGGTCCGCTCGGGCAGACATACCGTGCTGCTTGATCTGGATGGGGATCAGGTGCCTGACATCGGTCTTTTTGACCTCAATCATGACGGGGACTGTGATGCGGTTGCCGTCGACCTGACGGGGAATGGCGAATTCAATTTCTATTTGGTGGATCATGACGGAAATGGAATTCCCGATGAAATTTCTTTCTACCAGGATGGGGAAGAAACACCGGTGAAATCGACATTTGGCCCAGAAGTGGAAGAGGAAATGCGGCAAAAGGTATCCTATATCCATGAACTGATGACGAATGAGGATTTGGCTGCGGACCTGATCCTTGATGCCATTGATGCACTCCAGGTGTATATCGCTGAGGAGTATGCTGCGCTTGAAGAGCAGGGCATTTCGATAGACGAAGAGTAAGAATCGTGTTTCCGGCTCATGTGAAATACCAGGGAGCGTGTTGATGGAACCGCAAGTATAGAATGGGTCCGGGTGTGTCCTTTCTTTTGGACAGCTGGATGCCTTGTGCGGGATATTGGGGAAAGGCAATGCTGGATGGGAATCCTTTTCCCTGAAGAGGATTGGTTTTTGCCGTGGGGTGAAAAAGAAAGCGTCGTGCGGATTGAATATATTCTCCCCATGACGCTTTTCCTCTGCCGTCCATCCTTTGTGCAGACTTACCAGTATTCGGAAAAGCAAATGGCAAAGCTGAATGAAAACTGAATTTTCAGAGATTGTCCGCCGAGTCAGCGAAAGGAGGAATTTCATGGGCGTCACATCCGAAATAGAAATGAGCTTTCCAAGAGAAAAGCATGCACGCTGGGCGATGCATGTGGCAGAAGAAATGATGAAGGTGATTTATGCGCCAAGCAGCCTTTCCTGGGTTGAACAGGCAGAAAAATGCCCTTCTCTTTCGTTGCGATACCTGACGTTCAGAAAGGAAGCAGCTGCATATTCGCTGGATTCGCGGCAAACGGCCCTGGAATGGCTCAGACGTTATCGAACCCATCTGTTCATTGACCGTTGCGCGGACATATCGCGCCTGACCAATATCGACAATCCGGAAGATCTTTTTCCACAACTCTGCTTTGCCTATGCGCTGCGTTTCCCTCAGGTCCCTTTTACTGCGCGATACCGGCATGAAATGACGGTATCCGGAGCCATCCAGCTCATCCGGATGGAATACGATGGTACTGTCATGCATTTTTGGAAGAAACAAGGCATGCGGCCGATGGACGAGGAAAACTGGAGCGGGGAATCAGTCTGCAACTATATTGCGGAAGGCGGCGTTTTCAAAAGAAAAAACGTGGATCTGCCATGATCCGCGCATCCATGTGGGTATGGAGACTGCGCAGTGCCTGGGTCCACGTTCGAGGGAACTGAAACAGGATAGAAACAGGAGGAATGGGATGTCGGCAAGAATCAAGATGCGTGTGCTGCGCGTGCCCTGTGAGAAGGTGGGCGTCGACGATCCATGGACTTTCTCAGAAAAGCATACAGATCTGTTCCCTGCATGGGGCTCCTATCCGCACTTCGCGGTGGCGCCGACCGTTGGTCAGTTTATTGACTATATTCTTTCGGAGCGTGTAACTCAGGGGGAATCCTATGGAAAAACGCGGAGACTGACGGAAAGTGAGAAAAAGAAGCATGAACTGGCTTTCCGAAGGCTTTTTCCGGAAATTGATATGGCAGATGTACGCTTTGTTGAATTCTGCTGGTATAGTGGATGTGAAGCACCGGATTATTATGATGATCTGGAAGATGGCGTGGAGGCTGAGAAAAGACGATGATCTGAGTCTTGGCCCACGGACATTGCAGGAGTGTGGTTCCGGCTTAAGAAAAGGCTGTCTCGGTTGAGACAGCCTTTTGCTGAATTGGAAATCATTCGCAGGAATCCGATGGAAAAACCTCAAGCTGGATGCCCGCAGCCGTTCCGTCAACAAAGCCCTTCCAGTAAGTGTGCTTATCCGTGGGGACGCCTTTCTCGTCCAGCGCAAAGACAGCTTCTGCACCGCGGGTGACGGATTCTTTCAGATAATCTGCTTTTCCGGACTCACCTTTGAGCTGATGGTCCATGAAAGCCGTGACGAAATGTGCGTTGGCATTGTTCAGACGCCAGGTATCCCAGACCGGGTCTGACCAACGCTTGAAGATTTCCCATGACTGCCCATAGGCTTCAAGGGGGGCGGGATTATTGGCCACATTGTGTCCGCAGCCTTCATAACTGACAAAAATGCGGTCGGATTTTCTGGCCTGCAGACAGAAATCACGGACTGCTTCATAATGAACCGTATGGTCTGCTGTGCCGCAAAGCCAGAGGGTAGGAATGTCGATGTTTTCGGAAAGGGAAGGATCAAACCAGAAAGTTGCAGGAGCAAACAGAACCGCGGCTTTGACCGTTTTCAGACCTTTGAAATCAGATGCCTCTTGCAGTTCATCGGCGAAAGCAGAGAAGGAATGCATGGCGTTGCTGCTCATGCGAGCACCAATTGTCCGAAGAGCACCATATCCTCCCATGCTGAAGCCGATCAGGCCAACATTCTCTGCCTGGAGCATGCCTTTGAGAAAACCTTCTTCATTGAGCTTCGGAAGGCAGGAAATGATAAAACGCTGATCAAGAGAGCGATGAATCAGCGCACTCTCCAGGGAGCCGGTTTTTGGAAAATCCTCATAGGTATTATCGGTATGTCCGATGGAGACAACAATATATCCTTTGGATGACAGATTTTCCGCAAGGTTGACCAGGAGATAGCGGGAACCAGGGTACCCATGGGAAATCACAATGACAGGGCACGGGCCGAAAGATTTGTCCGGCTCCGCATCACGATAGGCACGTCCCGGAATGGAAAAAGGAACCAGATTGTCCAGATCAATACGGCCCATGTGATCGGTATAAACAGCCCGGGTTTCATCACTGCCCGGATATGCAGGGTACCAGATATCGCAGATCAGTGGACGGTCATAGCGTGGAAAGTGCGTATCTTTCATTCCTGCGAGAACATCCGCCTGACCAGGCTGGATCAGTGTCATGGTTCTGACACCTGTGATGACTGTGCCGCGGGAAGCGAAGGCAGGTGCACCAGGAAGTGGATCTCCCCAAAGGGTACCGATTGGATGCAGTTCGTTCCATTTGGACATAGGCAAAATCTCCTTTTTCATTTCATTGGAATGCGGTCAGATCAATGAAGCAGGACCCGATACGGCTGTTTTCTGCTGCACATATTATGCATGAAAAAGAGAAGGGAAGCAACATAAGAAAAAGCGTCTCTGCCTTAGCAGAGACGGAAAGATCCGGGATGCAAAGCATGCCGTCAGGAAGAATGGAGATACTTTCTGAGTTTTGGCTGGAGCCGTGTGACATACAGGATGGAAAGCGGCGTCAGGCTGCGGTCAAACAGCATCAGGCAGAAAAGCATCATCAGGAAGAACACAACCGTCATGATCGTTCCCATTTCCTGGAAATCGGCCATAACAGCCGTGACGCCAAGCACGAACGTGAGGAGGACGTACATGAGAATGAGGGATACCGAGAAGCCACCGAGCTTCAGGAACAGCTGTTTCCATTTGGTTCGGAGCCGCTCAATGCGCCATTTGATGATC
>ONVN01000256.1 GCA_900321295.1 uncultured Eubacteriales bacterium | reverse complement strand
TCAATGTCATCAACCAGTTCGATCATCATTCGAACTGGTTTTTTACTTTGTAAAAAGGCGCAAAAAATCCCCTTGATGAGAGTGCGTTCTTTAAAAAAACTTGATTCTATACTACTGCCTACTAGCTCAATCACATCTATCTGTTATCACTTCGTTGTCATATAACCATTTGTCTTATAGCATTTTTCAATAGGCGGATTACGCCTGCCGTCTATCCTGAATTTAGCCGTTGGTATAGAACTCATCCATCGTCCCCAACGTTTATAGTGTCGTCCCGGACGAACCGGGACTGTATTCCTTGAACAGTCATCCTCCAACTGTTCCAAATATGCTGAGAATTTTTCCGGTTCCCGAACTTTTCCTGTCAGAAATTGAAGGAGTATATGTTCCATTCTGACGGTATCGCATATGTACTTCATATTGGGTATGTAATCATACATAGGACTGGACACCCCGGTTTTGGATTCCGCCGCTCTTTTTAATAACAGTTCGTCAGCAGTGCCATAAAGAACCCCACAAACGGAATAGCACAGAATCTTTCCGTACAGTTCGCAAGCTACGATATGATATTTTCCGGAATTAAATCGCTCTGCCTCCAGATGATCTTTGATATCAAAATAAGCGGTTTCATTGTCCCATCTCCGAACATGGTACAACTCGACGATATCACTTGATGAGAATTCCATGTGCTCCAGATCTGTCATGTAGACGGAATCTATGCGGATCTTATTCTGCTTTCGTTTGTATCCATTCATCGCGTATTCAAAATGATTTTTAACGACTCTCACATCCAGATACAAATGTTCCTGCGCATAAGCCCGGCAATCTTCTCTTTTCAGCCTTCGCAGCCACGCCTTGTCAAAGTTCAGCTGAATCATACCGTCTTTTTTGATTTCTGCGACCTGATCCTTGTACATATAGGATTTTGCCCTCACCAGGAGCTTATATCCGAAGATTTTGCAGTAAAGAAACAATTCCGCGGATCCGTAATAACGATCGCATAACAGCATTACTTTCTTCCCTTGCAGCAATTCCCTGCAGTTTTCCAGATGTTCATATAATATTGGAATTTCAGATGTGCTGCACGGTTTAATCAGCGCATCGAGAACCACATGATTCACAACATCCATAAGAACCGAACAGGTTGCCTGTGGCTTCCGTACCATGCTTTCATCGGTGATTGTTTGGTTCAGGTATCCCCCGAATTTTTCTCTCATCTCCTCAGAAGGGGGAAGATCCATCTTTGTCCCATCACAGGCAAGGACGATCCAGTCATTAAGAGTCTGATAATCCTGATGTTCGTAGAAATCTTTTGCAAATTGGCGGATAATGAGAGGAAACACATCCGGATTTGTTTTGTCCAGTGCTTTGAACATGGCCTGTTTTGAAACCTTGGGTTTTTCCAGTTTTGAAAAATAAGAAATAATGTCTTTGTTGGTTGTTTCACCGTGGCGGAAGGTATAAAATAGAAGAACATCCTGCAGGGTGATTTTTCTGGACTGTGTAAATCCCCTGACAGTAGTTTTGGCGGCGTTGGAGATTTGGCTGGAATGAAGGATTCTGGTCAGGTCATCCAGCGCCGTTTTTACAGCGACAGTCTTGGCTCTATACTACATTGTCTCGTCATCATATACGAGACGAGGCTTCTTCTTTGCGTACATAGCCTTGAGAAATGGCACCTGATCCTCTTCAAGAAGGCCAAAATTATGAACGATGCGATGTTTAATGGTTCCATTTTCCCTGTAAGCTTCAACAAGATAGCAGAAATATGTACCTTTTCTTCCCTTTGAGTTGGGCACCACTTTAATGAACATAAAAAAGTCTCCTTTCTATACTACAATATACTGTTATTATAGCATGAATAAAGACTTTTTCAACAGTTGCTCTATACTACACTTTGCCCATTATTATAGGCACCTGAAGTGTTCATGACTCAGGTGCCTATAACTGGTTGATGCCATTGAGCCCGGATGCATCCGGGCTTTTCTTATGGAATATAAGGAATCACCATAGCTGGCTGCTGAGGAGGCAGGGAACAAGGGTCTTCAGCTGTGTCCCCGGAGGAAGGCACGCTTTCCTGCCCGCTGTGTCCTCCCTGACCAAGCATCTGCCCCGTTCCAGATTCTGCGGAATCCATGCCAGCCGTTTCTCCCTGTTTATCTGCTGTTTCCCCTGTGCCATCTTCGTTCTCAATGGATACTCTGAGAACGGTCGTTTCTTCATCAACCTGAAAGGAATCTTCGAAGGGCTCATAGCTTCCTGCCCTGAACATCCTGTGAATCACATCAAAATGAGGATGTTCTCTCCACGTTCCTCCTGTCGGATTTGAAAGATTATTGATCTGAACGCCTGGTATAGCCTCACGGATCTGATTGATCTGTGCATAGGACAGCGAAACATTCATTCCCCTGTTTATACTTTTGCTTGTCCAAAGACGTTTCAGGTTTTTCAGAGTGAGAATTGGCGTAATGTCCTGAATATAGTTATAGGAGATGTTGAGATCCATGAGATTGTTCAGGCCTTTCAGCGGGGAAATGTCACGGATATTGTTTGTAAACAGCTCCAGGTATTCAAGATGCTTAAGACTGCCGATCGGTGTTATGTCTTCCACCTGATTACATGCAATGATCAATACTCTGAGATCCGGAAGATCATATAGGAAAGAAAGATCAGTAACCGAATTATGGCCAAAATCGAGCGCTTTAAGCTTTTTACAGTATCGCAGCAGACCGATATCGGCATTTCCATGCTTTTGGGCATTGGAATAATGCAGGGTTGAGTAAGCGGTTACATCGGTTCTTACCTGATGTTCAGCAAACTGAATCGTCCATCCAAATTCAATATCGGGAAAACGTGTTGTCAGAATATCAATTTGGGACTTGCGGACCGGTGTCGCAAACATATCAACCTTTTTCAGGTTGGGAAACTGTTTCAGAAAGGAATAAAACGACGGCAGGTCCAGAATTCGTGTATCGCCCATGTTGAGATATTCAGCTTCCGTACTGAATTCCATTCCATTAAATGGAATGGTATCTGCCTGCGCAGATACCATCAGCACAAGTATGAAAGCACACATAAGGCAAGCTATTCTGCGCATGGTGATTCCTCCAGTTTCTCGGACCGAACAAGTATTTCTCTGCAAGCCTTGCTTGTCCCAACAGATATTGTAGCAGGACGAAGCGGTTCACGCAATAACCTGTCATGACATGTTTTTCTTCCCTGCTTTTGCTTTGTTTTCATAGTTGTTTACGATATAATAACACAAATACAAGATGAAGGTGATTTTTTTGATGCAGACCCCTGAGACACTGACCCTTGTAAGACCGAGCAAACGTCAGCTGCGCATCACGCACATGGCGTTTTATGCTTTCATCCATTTTACCGTGAACACATTCACCGGACGGGAATGGGGAGATGGAACTGAATCGCCTTCTGTTTTCGACCCCGTATCATTAAATTGCATGCAGTGGGCCGAGTCAGTACGTGATGGCGGAATGAAAGGCATTATTCTCACATGCAAGCATCATGATGGTTTCTGCCTTTGGCCCAGTCAATTTACAGAGCATAGTGTCAAAAACAGCCCTTGGAAAAATGGAACCGGCGATGTTGTCCGGGAACTCTCCGATGCATGTAGAAAAACAGGACTTGCTTTCGGAATCTATCTTTCCCCATGGGATCGTCATGAGCCCACTTATGGGCAGGGGAAGCCCTATGATGATTACTTCGTTCATCAGCTCGAGGAACTTCTGACAGATTACGGTCCCATCTTTTCAGTCTGGTTTGACGGAGCCTGCGGAGAAGGAAAAAATGGAAAGAAGCAATATTATGACTGGGACCGGTATTATGAAACCGTAAGGAAGCTGCAGCCTGATGCATGCATTTCCGTATGCGGGCCAGATATCCGTTGGTGTGGAAATGAAGCCGGTCAGACTCGCGAAAGTGAATGGAGTGTTGTTCCTGCCCGAATGGTTGATACAGAACGAATCGCTTCACTCAGTCAGCAAACGGATGATGCATCTTTTCGAAGGAGGCCACTGCGTGCCCAGGACATGGATCTTGGCAGCCGGGAACTAGTACGCGATGAGCCGGATCTGATCTGGTATCCCGCTGAAGTCAATACCAGCATACGGCCCGGCTGGTTTTATCATTCGGAAGAAGACAATCAAATAAAGTCTCTGAATATGCTGAAAGATATGTATCTCCGAGCGGTTGGTGGTAATGCAAGCTTCCTTCTGAACATTCCTCCCGCGCCATCCGGTTTAATGGCAGATGTGGATGTTCAGAGGCTGCATGAACTCGGCACTTGGATCAAAGAATCCTTCAGGACCAGTCTCCTTACAGGCGACATGGCCTCTGCCTCTTCGTGCCAACCCCAGCATCCCATCTCCTGTGCTGTTCTTGATGATGCCTCCTATTGGCAGAGCGCATTTCCAAGTGCAACGATCACGATTCAGCTGCCCGAACCCACCCGCCTCTCCTACCTTGTCATGCGTGAATATATTGAGCTGAGTCAGCGCATTGAAAACTATGCCATCGACGTTTTTTCGGATGACTGGAAAACATTGTACACCGGAAC
>ONVN01000412.1 GCA_900321295.1 uncultured Eubacteriales bacterium | reverse complement strand
TTGGCGTACGGTTTGTAGGCGAAGAACCGTTCAGTCATGTGACGGGTTTGTATAACCAGGTGATGCAGGAAGAACTGCCCAGGCATGGAATCCGGTGTGAAGTCATTCCGAGGTTAATGGTGGAAGGGGAGACGGTCAGCGCAAGTATGGTTCGTCAGGCGATCCATGATGGAAAGCTGGAAAAGGTGCGTTCGTGGGTTCCGGAGACAACCTGGAATTATCTGAGCGGACCTGATGGCAGTCAGGCAGTTGCTGCAATTCAGAAGGCCATGGATGTGATTCACCACTGATAAGGAGTTCGAACGGAATGTCTGAAGTTACCCTTGAGGAAGTCCTGAAGGCACGTGAAGAGCGTGTGGTCCGACAACAGGAAGCGCTCAGAAAATACGGAAAACCTCTTGTCTGCTTTACCATGAATATTGCAGGACCCGTAAAGATCAATGAGGAAACAGCGTATGCCTTTCAGGTTGGATCTGTCCGTCTGATCGAAGGGCTGAAAACAATGGGTTTTCGTCTTCTTGAAAAGCTTGATCTGTCTTCCGGAGCGGGATTCGGAATGCTCCTTGCGGTGGATGCTGAAGCCTCTGCACTGAAGCACCTGTGTGTGTCCCTGGAAAATCTGGATGCATTGGGACGCCTGTTCGACATGGATGTCATTGCTGAAAACGGATGTAAACTGGACCGGGTGCATGAGCGGAGCTGCTTGGTCTGTGGCCAAGTGGGAAGGGGTTGTGCCAGCCGCAGGAGTCACCCTGTTGAAGAGATTCAGCAGGTGACATGGCAGATTATACGATCTCATCGCATGCAGGCTGAAAGTGAGGAGATCGCAAAGCTTGCGGTACAGAGCCTTCTGGATGAAGTGTGTGTGACACCGAAGCCGGGACTGGTTGATCGGCAGGATCAGGGCAGCCATACCGACATGGATATCTTTACGTTTAATGCCAGCGCGGCTGCTCTAGCACCGTATTTCCGGAAATGCTATCTGGCAGGTATCCAGGATCAGGGCGAAAGTGAAGAAACAGCATTCCTGCATCTGCAGAGTCTTGGTATTGAAGCGGAACGGGTGATGCGTCTGGCCACAGGGAATGTCAATACGCATAAAGGTGCTATCTTTACGCTCGGTATTATGTGTGGTGCAGCAGGACGCTGCGGAAAACACGATCTCGAAATCTGGATGGATACATGCGCCAGACTTGCTGCTATAAAGCGGGGGCCGGGAGTACGTGCAGAGGTGGGAGAAGGATTGCCTTCGGTCCGCAAGATTGGTCTCCCGGTTTTTGCAAAAGCCAGAATCTCGGGGTTGTCTTTCAACGGACAGTGCCTGATGGTATTGCTGCATCTTCTATCTGAAGTCCGTGATACCAATATGATTGCCCGTGGTGGAGAAGAGACTGCGGATGCTTCACGGAACGCAGCGAGGAAAATGATCGAAACCCTCGATGGCAGAGTCTCCGAAGAGAAGCTTCTGGCAGTGATGAACGAATTGAATGAACAGTATATTTCCAGACATCTGTCGCCTGGCGGTTGTGCAGATTTGCTGGCAGCGACACTGCTTGCGGATCGATGGTTGATCGGGAAGTATGCCAGAAAAGGATGAAAAAGCTATGACAAAGGAAGGATACCACGATGCTTAAACTGTATGATACCGGTGTATATCTTATTCATGGCCGGGAACTGGTAACTGATGCAAATGAAGCTGCAAACAAGGCCGGCCATCCGGTAAGCAAGGAAACTGCAGTCGAGGGAACGATTGCTTATGGAGTACTGAAAGCACATAACAAGAGTGGGGATATGAATCATCTCCAGATGCGCTTTGACAGCCTGACCAGTCATGATATCACATATGTGGGTATCATCCAGACGGCCAGAGCATCAGGTATGAAGCAGTTCCCGATGCCATATGTTTTGACCAACTGCCATAACAGCCTTTGCGCCGTAGGCGGAACGATCAATGAAGACGACCATATGTTCGCACTGAGTGCCGCGCATAAGTATGGCGGTATCTATGTCCCGACCAATATGGCGGTTATTCACAGCTTCAATCGTGAAATGATGTCAGGATGCGGCCGCATGATTCTGGGCAGTGACAGCCATACCCGTTACGGTGCTCTGGGAACACTTTCGGTTGGTGAAGGCGGAGGCGAGCTGGCCAAGCAGTTGGTGGGACGCACCTATGATGTTGCCCGCCCCGGTGTGATTCTGATTTATCTCGATGGTGAACCAAAGCCAGGTATCGGACCGCAGGATGTGGCACTTCAGATCTGCGGCGCTGTATATGCAAATGGCTATGTGAAAAACAAGGTTATGGAGTTTGTGGGCCCCGGTGTCAGCAAACTGCCGATTGAGTATCGCAATGGCATTGATGTCATGACCACGGAGACGACCTGCTGGTCTTCCATCTGGGAAACTGACGAAGCCACCGAGGAATACTTTGCCATCCACGGACGGCCGGAAGTATATAAGAAGATGCAGCCTGCTGATGTTGCTTACTATGATGGATGCGTTTACATTGATCTTTCCACGATTGAATCCACGATCGCACTGCCGATGCATCCCAGTCATGCGATAACCATCCGTGAACTGCTTGAAAACCCGAAGGATATTCTCTTCGAGTGCCAGGAGACGGCGAATAAGCAGGTTGTAGGTGCCAAGATTGACCTGGTCAGTAAAGTCCATGACGGCGGCATTTGGGTGGAACAGGGTCTGGTTGCGGGCTGTTCCGGCGGTACGTTCGACAATGTTTGTGCAGTCGCAGACATTCTTCGCGGCAACAGCACCGGCAATGGTGCCTTCACCATGAGCGTTTATCCGGGAAGCATGCCTGCTTACCTGCAACTGCTTAAGAATGGTGCCCTGCATGACATCGCTGAAGCTGGCGCGATTATCCGTGAATGCTTCTGCGGTCCCTGCTTCGGAGCAGGAGACACCCCGGCGAACAATGAATTCTCGATCCGTCATACCACGCGCAACTTCCCGAATCGTGAAGGCAGCAAGCCCGGTGAAGGGCAGATGAGTGCAGTTGCGTTAATGGATGCCCGTTCCATTGCCGCTACTGCCATCAACCATGGCAAACTGACGCCTGCTACAGATCTGGATATCAAGTACAACAAATACCCCTATGCTTTTGACAAAGCAGTGTATGATAAGCGCGTGTACTTCGGATTCGGGAAGGCAGACCCGAATTATGAACTGAAGTTTGGTCCGAACATCAAGGACTGGCCGAAACAGCCGGCACTGACGGACGATCTGCTGGTGAAGGTCTGCAGCTACATTACTGACCCTGTGACCACAACCGATGAATTGATTCCTTCCGGTGAAACGTCCTCCTACCGTTCCAATCCGGAACGTCTGAGCGAGTTTGCTCTCTCCCGTAAGGATCCGCAGTATGTGGGCCGCAGCAAGGAAGTCCGTGCTATTGAACGTGACCGTATGGCCGGCAAAGAACTGCCGGAAGAAGTGAAAAAGGTCTATGAAGCCCTTGCCAAGGTGCTTCCTGTGGATCCTGAACATACCGATATCGGTAGCACGATCTTTGCTATGAAGCCGGGTGATGGTTCCGCACGCGAACAGGCAGCCAGCTGCCAGCGTGTTCTTGGCGCATCCGCCAATCTGGCAAAAGAATATGCCACCAAGCGTTATCGTTCCAACTGCATCAACTGGGGTATGGCGCCGCTGCTGGTAAAAGATGAGACGGCGTTTGGTCTGGGCGACTGGGTCTTTGTTCCGGGACTGCGTAAAGCTGTTCTTGAAGGTACACCGGAGTTCACAGCCTATGCGGTCAAGGCAGATGGACAGGTAACACCATTCTCTGTTTCCCTTGGAGACCTGACGCCAGATGAACGCCAGATTATCGCAGATGGCTGTCTGATTAACTATTATCATAATCATCCCGTCGACTGAGGTAGACAGAATGAAGATTCTCAGTGTCAATCAGGCTTTTGGCATGGCTCCGCCGCGGCGTCCCGCAGTGCTTTGCATTGCGGGACCGGACGGCAGCACGGACATGGTGATGACACAATGGTTCAACTGGCTGAACCTGAAACATAATCCCATGATTTCCTACGCAATGGAGACGACATTGGGCCTGGGCCAGAATGTGAAAAACAATGATACCGTATATCTGGCTTTTCCACCGGTGAAAGAAGCTTTGCGTTACAAAGCCGGAATTCGTACCGCCCGTGACGGAGAAACAAAGGAACTTCCGGAAGATATTGTTCCAAGAGCACTTCCAGATATACCTGTATTGGTTCCCGAGGGCACTGAAGCAGTCCTGAAATGTACGATTGAGGGCTATTATAAGTATCCATTCAAAAAAGTGCGCATTTACAATTGCAATCTTGAGGAAGCCCAGGGAGAAATGGAACTGCAATAATCTCTGGAAAAGGAAGCGTATGAAGAAAGAACAACGAAGCCGTCTGGCAGACATCTTTACAACTTTTCTGAAGTTTGGGTGCTTTACGTTTGGCGGTGGCTGGAGTATCGTGGCTCAGATACAGAAGGAATATGTTGAGAAAAAACACTGGATCACGGATGAAGAGCTGCTGGATTTTACTTCGGTGGGCCGCTCGCTGCCGGGACTTATGATCGGAAATGCGAGTGTTCTCTTTGGGCACCATACGGCAGGGATTCCCGGTGCATTGCTTGCACTGCTTGGCATTGTGCTTCCGCCATTTGTCATCATGATTGGCGTCACATTTGTCTATGGCCTGGTCAAGGATAACCCATATGTTGCAAATGCCATGATGGGGGTTCGTGCTGCGGTTGTGCCGATCATTATCAGTGCAATGCTGAAACTGTTCAAAGCTGGAATGAAAGATCTATTCTGTTATCTGATTGCATTAGGTGCACTGGCATTATGCCTGTTTACCAATATCAGCAATGTGCTGATTGTGGTGCTTGGAGCTGCAGCCGGTCTGATCTACATGGAGGTCAAAGAACGACATGCTGTATCTTGAACTGTTTCTTTCCTTTGTAATGATTGGATTCACCAGCTTTGGCGGCATGTCCATGATTCCGTTGATCAATGATCAGATGCTGAGTCATGGATGGATGACCTCTCAGGAAGTGGCAGACATTGTTGCCATCGCGGAAATGACACCGGGACCATTGGGGCTGAACTGTGCAACTTTCGCAGGGATGCGGACCGGTGGAGTCCTTGGGGCTGCAGCGGCAAGCATTGGTGTTCTTCTTCCTTCACTGACAGTTTGCATACTGGCGGCGATTTTCCTTGAACGGTTCAAGGAAAGCAGATTTATGGGGAACGCGATGTTTGGTATTCGACCGGTGTGTATTGGAATGATTGCAGCTGTCGTAATCCAGCAGAGCATGGTCAATTATGCAGGTTCCTTTCTGTTTGGTATCTCCTGGCAGGCAGTAGTGATTGGAGGAGTAGCCTCAGTCCTGCTGATGGTTCTCAAGTGGTCTGTTCCAAAAACAATTCTTGTCTCAGCTGCGCTCGGCTTGCTGCTGGGGCCGATTATCTGAATGGAATATGGAATGCAAAAAAGGCGGTCATCATCAGACTCGCCTTTTTGTATTCAGCATGGGGAGGATAAGAGAAAAAAGATTGCAGACAGCGTCCATTTCATGCAAAGCTTTCGAACGATTGCTACGGGGCAAAGCATAAGCTTTCAGATCTGCATGCGGATCTGTGGCAGCTCAGTAGAAAGGATATGCGAGCAGCCGAAAAATGCCATTTTCAGTCGGAGATCAATGTCATTCTCAATGGAATCATAAGCAAATTCCATAAGCCTGACACCATCGTCAATACGGCGGTATACAAGAAAACAAAGGAATTGATGTATGCAATTGAGGATGGTTCCTTTTTCATTCGAA
>ONVN01000255.1 GCA_900321295.1 uncultured Eubacteriales bacterium | reverse complement strand
GAAGATCAAACTCTAGCCTGATTAAAATACGCTGTATGGAAGAATATTCCACATTTTCAGCCACGTTATATATTTTCGTAGATTCAGGGTTGTAGTTGTAGGTTATGGACTACAATGCTGATGAAAATGAAATACACATATTAACAATTCTTAAATTGTATGCCTGGATGCTGGCATAAGTGCTGCCTCATTCCTTATTGATCTGTCTCTGATTCCAGGTTCCTGTGGTTGGAGCCATCATACTGAGATTTCCCGGTACTGAAACCCAGCCTGAACTCTGCCAACTGGCCTGGGAACATGACGGGCATTGTGACCTTATCGAGGTGGCGGACAATATATGACAATATGATCAAAGCTGCTGGCGAAGGAATCAATGATTATGTCTTCAAACCGGTCAAGGAGTGCCTCGATTTTAAGAAGGAAATCTTCTCTAATGCAACCGGGGCAGCCAACTGAAATACTGGAGCTATGCATGTTCTGACCTTGTGAAGCGAATAGAGGATACGCCGATTCAAACAGAAATGGAGCGTTGGCATCATGTTCATGTATAAGAACCCTTTTTTGCTGGTCTGTGCCTTAGTCTTGTTATTTGCTGTGATGGGATGCTCGCCAGCGTTGAGTGAAAAAACGGTCTATACCTACGAAGTCTTTCCGCTCGAAAGGAATGGGATCGGTCTGCACCTGGACTGCACGAAAACAGAAAACAGCAATCCTGCAAAACACATCCTGCTCATTCATGGATCAACCTATTCTTCCCATGAATTTGATATAAACTATCAGGATTACAGCCTGGTTCGGCGGCTTGCCCGGGAGGGATACGTCGTATGGAGATTGGACATTGCGGGGTATGGACAGTCCTCCCCAGTAGATGACGGTTTTTTGCCGGATACTGCCTATGCTGCGGAAGATGTCAATGCTGCAGTAGAAAGAATCGTTCAGATCAGCGGGCAGGATAAAATCGATGTATTGGGATGGAGCTGGGGCACCATGATCACGGGACGATTTGCAGCAGATCACCCGGAACATCTGAGGAAGCTGGTGCTGTACGCTCCGATCCTATCTGGGCTGGGAGCGCGCCAACAGGATGAAGCATTCAGCCATAACACCTGGGAGAGCGCGGCAGAGGATTTCCAAAGAACTGCGGACGGATCATTTGACCTTAACATAACTGACCCCATCCTGATAGACATGTTCTGTTCCAGCTGCTGGCGCTACGACGGAGATTCCAGCCCCAATGGGTGGAGTAAAGACGCTTTTGTGGAAGAGAACACAAAGCTGATTCACCTGGATCAAATTTCTGTCCCAACACTGATTGTTTACGGCGATCAGGATCCTTATATGAACGCCGAACTTCTGCGCGACGCGCTGACGCTTTTACCGGATGGATCGGAACAACAGGTGATTAGAGGCGGCTCCCATATCATGCTGTATGAGAAGGACTGCTATCATGATTTTCAGAACAATGTTGTCGCGTTTCTTGAGAAGTGAGCATAATTATATATCATGAGTCGTGTGGAAATACTCAAAGAAATCCGTTCAGATATATCACAGATTGAAAAAGCATAAGGCACCTCTATAACGTCACCACACAAACTTTTGAATTGATCCAAAAAAGAAAAAGAGCTGCTATTCGCAGCCCTTCGGGGGGAGCATTATTGGGGTGAATCAGCATTTGCCACGGGCAGTCAAGGGTTCCGGCGTGGTCGGGTTGTTCTGCTGCTTGGACTTAGCGTCATCTGCGAAGATTCTCCTCAGAACCTCTTCTAAATCGGCGAAAAAGTTTCCGCCGTTTACCTGTTCCATATTGTTCTCGTTCAGTTTCATTTTCATTTTCGTATCCTCCTGCCTTGTAGGCGTCATTCTTGATTTCAGTTCGTTCCGGGCATTCAGCGCTTGGGAGAATCAGTCGTCTTTGCTCAAGCCGCTCGCTGCCGTTACGCCGAAAAGGGTAACTGTTCCAGCCACCAGAGCTCCAACAAACAGGATTGGCAGTATGCCGCCGTTCACCTGTTCCAGCTCGTCCATGTTCAGTTCCATCCTGTTAGCTTTCATTTCAGTCTTCATTTTCTTATCCTCCTGCCTTGTAGGCGTCATTCTTT
>ONVN01000158.1 GCA_900321295.1 uncultured Eubacteriales bacterium | reverse complement strand
TATGATGAGGAACGCTCGGCCAGGGTCCTTGAAAAGGGAGATTATATCCTGCTTCTCGGAACGGACAGCCAGAATGTGCGTCCGGTGAGCACACTGCGCCTGGAAGAGGACGTGATTGTGGAGAAGGTGGAGGCGGTCGGCGGAAAGCCGGACTTTACCGACTGGGTGCCGGAAGCCGCGCCGCAGCCGGATGCGTCCTGCCTCCCGGTTTTCACGGTAGCCCGGGATCTTTTCTGGAAACGGAAGACGAAGCAGCCTCAGCCCGGACCTGAAGCGCTGGCCACGGCGGCAAAGATGACGGATGAGGAACTCTGCTACCTGTGCACCGGAGCTGTCCGGGACGGGAAAAATGCCAGTGCGGTCGGCAGTGCAGGCATTGACGTGCCGGGGGCTGCCGGGGACTCTGCGCGATGCTTCCAGGACCGGGATATACCGGTGATGGTCATGGCGGACGGGCCTGCGGGTCTTCGCCTGACCAGACGCTATGGAATCGATGCTGAAGGCAGGTTCCCGATCGATCCGGAAGGGCTTGCACGGGTCCGGAAGATCATCCCCGAGCCCTATGTGCATGCCCGGGAGTGGTTCGGGGAAGGCAGGACCGGGGAGGAGCATGAACAGAACTGTACGGCAATTCCGATCGGAACGGCGCTGGCCCAGAGCTGGAATCCGGAACTGGCCGAAACGTGCGGGGACCTGGTCGGAGAGGAAATGGAACGGTTCCATGTGCAGCTGTTCCTGGCGCCGGCCATGAACCTGCAGCGCAATCCCCTGTGTGGGAGAAATTTTGAATATTATTCCGAGGACCCGCTGCTTACCGGAAAGACGGCAGCGGCCGTCTGCCGCGGCGTACAGAAGCACCGGGGATGCGGAGCGGTCATCAAGCATTTTGCCTGCAACAATCAGGAGGCAAACCGCATGCATTCCAACAGCCAGGTTTCGCCCAGAGCTCTCCGGGAACTGTACCTCAGGGGATTTGAGATTGCCGTGAAGGAAGGCCGGCCGAAGGCTGTGATGACCAGCTACAACCTGCTCAACGGTGTGCATACCAGCGAGCGGAAGGATCTGTGCGACACGCTGCTCAGGAAGGAATGGGGCTTTCAGGGCATTGTGATGTCCGACTGGCTGAGCGGTGCGGTCCGAAAGGAAGGCGACCGGTACCGCAGCGGCATGGCCAGCGCTTCCGTGCCCGCAGGCAATGACCTGATCATGCCGGGCATGCAGGCCCATGTGGAGAACATGCTGAAGGGACTGGCCGACCCGGACAACCCGCTGACGCGGGAGGCACTGGTTCTTGCCGGGGCACGGATCCTTGAAATGGCAAGGAGCCTCCGTGATGAAGCGGAAAAGGAGACAGGAGAAGAAAAGGCATGAAGACAGCGCTGAGCATGGAAGGCGGGGCAATGCGCGGCATGTTCACCTGCGGTGTGATCGATGTGCTGATGGAACAGGGAATCACCTTTGACGCAGCGGCAGGCATTTCCGCAGGGGCAGCCTTCGGTTGCAACTTCAAGTCGCACCAGATCGGCCGCCCGATCCGCTACAACAAACGCTACGGCCGCGACCCGCGGTATATGTCGATCCGTTCCCTCCTGAAAACGGGTGACCTGTACAATGCGGATTTCTGTTACCGGGAACTGCCGGACGTGCTGGATCCTTTTGACCGGAAGGCGTTCCGGGAGAACCCGATGGCCTTCTACATCGGGGCAACGGATGTCCGAACCGGAAAGCCGGTTTATCACCTGTGCTCGGACGGGGAGGAGGCCGATATCCTGTGGATGCGGGCCTCTGCCTCCATGCCGCTGGTTTCAAAACCTGTATCCGTGGACGGGTATCTTCTTCTGGACGGAGGCATTACGGATCCGGTGCCGCTGGCCCATATGCAGGGCCTGGGCTTTGACCGGCATGTAGTGATTCTGACCCAGCCGAAGGGATACAGGAAAGAGAAAAGCGGAGGCATGCCGTTTATGCGCCTGATGCTCCGGAAGTATCCGGAGATTGTCCGGGCCATGGGCGAACGCCACCGGGTCTATAATCAGCAGATGGAGGAAATTGACCGGCAGGAGGAAGCGAGAGAAGTCTTTGTCATCCGTCCGCCTGCGGCGCTGGGGATACAGCGGACAGAGACACGCCCGGAAGAACTGGAGAGGGTTTACCAGACAGGACGGCAGGAAGCCGCCGCAAGACTCCATGCACTGAAACAGTTCCTTGAAGGATAACGGACACCGGACAGATTTCTTGAGAACGCTGCGGGAAAAACAGAAAGAAGGATCCGCAGCGTTTTTTTGTGCCTCTTGCCCCAGCATGCCGGACATGGTACGATGAGGGTGACGGAAGAAGGAATCCTGTAGCGGCGTTTCGGAGCCGGAATGCAGGAAGACGGAACCGGCCGGTACGGAGGTGAAGAGCATGCGACTGTTTGTGGCCGTTCTTGTGAACGAAGAAATCCGTGAAGCACTGGCGGCGGTCCAGGACAGGCTTCTCCGCCAGGGGGTAAAGGGTACGTTTACACGGGAGGAAAACTTTCATCTGACGCTGGCGTTTATCGGAGAATATCCGGACCCGGCGGCAGTCGAGGAGATTCTTGATTCCATTCCGATGGAGCCGTTCCCGATGCGGCTCAAAGGATTCGGGATGTTCGGGGATGTCTGGTGGATCGGGATTGAAGACTGTCCCGAACTGGAGACGTATGTACGGCGCCTGCGGCATCTGCTGGCAGATGCCGGGATCCCGTTTGACCGGAAAGGGTTCATGCCGCATCTGACCCTGGTCCGGGATGCGCAGCCAGGCCCTTGCGGACTGCCGGCGGTGAGAGTACCGGAGGCGGAAATGACCGTGGAACACATTTCCCTGATGCGTTCGGACAGAGGCAAGCAGGGAATGATCTATACTGAACTGTACTGAAGATCCTGCAGCAGGGGGCAGTTCCCGGAGAAACTGCCTTCCTGCTGCTTTTTTTCAGCCGGAAAATGCGGTCGCAGAAACGGAGAGCACACTTTTCTTGACAAGCAGAAGTGTTTTTCTATAATATTTTCAGCAGAAAACAAACAGAAAGATTATGGCAGAAGGGGATTACCAGGATGACAATTGCATGTGTCAGAGAACTTCTGGACGCAGCAGAAACGGCTGGCCATCTCGCGGATCATTTTCCGGAGCTTCCGCCGGGAATTCACCCGAGACATATCCGGATGCTGGAGCTGATTGCGCTGAGAAACAGGGAAGGAAAGGAACCGATGCCCAGTGACATCAGCGATATCCTGAATGTCACGCGTCCCGGGATTACCCGGACCCTGAGGGAACTCAGGGAACAGGGCTATGTGAATAAGACGGTGGACGAAAAGGATAACCGCGTGTACCATCTTTCCCTGACCGACATGGGCTGGAAAGTCTACGAACACTATGTTCAGGAAGGACAGAATGCGATTCAGGAAGCTCTGGAGGGCATGGACGAAGACAGAATCCGGGAAGCAATCGATGTGCTGAAAGAGGCGCATGCACGTGTGATCCGTGTCGCAGAACTCCACCGCAGACAGATGGCGGAGGCGGAGACTTCGGACATATACGGGCAGGAAGGTTCAAAGGAGGAGGCAGAGGATCATGCTCCAGCAGGTAATGACCGAACCAGGGAAAATTATCTTCCGTGAGATTGAAACACCGGTACCGGGTCCCGGCCAGGTTCTGGTCAGGATCAAACGGATCGGGGTCTGCGGAAGCGATATCCACGTCTATTACGGCGAGCATAAGGGAACCGGCTACCCGGTGACCCAGGGGCACGAAGTCAGCGGACAGGTTGCCGGCCTCGGCGAAGGGGTTACACAGTTCAGGGTCGGGCAGAAAGTAACGATCGAACCGCAGGTGGTCTGCGGGAAATGCTATCCCTGCCGTCATGGAAAGTACAATCTGTGTGAACACCTGCGCGTCATGGGATTCCAGACCACAGGAACGGCGAGCGAATACTTCGCGGTCGATGCAGAACGAGTGACCGCACTTCCGGATGCCATGACCTACGACGAAGGCGCCATGATTGAACCGCTTGCCGTGACGGTGCATGCAGCAAAACGGTTTGCGGAGCTGGACGGTGCAAAGGTTGCGATTCTCGGATGCGGTCCGATCGGGATTCTGCTGGCCCAGACGGTCAAAGCACTCGGTGCAGCCAGTGTCCTGATTACCGATATCAGCGATTACCGTCTGCGGCTGGCGAAAGAATGCGGTGCAGACTTTGCCGTCAATACCCGGGAGAAGGATTTCGGGGAAGCACTGTTGGAATGCTTTGGGCCGGACAAGGCAGATGTCATTTATGACTGTGCTGGAAACGACATCACCATGGCCCAGGCCATCCGGTATGCGCGCAAGGGCAGCAAGATTGTGCTGGTGGCCGTGTTTGCAAAGGAAGCGCATATCGACCTGTTCACTCTCAATGACCATGAGCTGGACCTGGATACAACCATGATGTACAGGCATGAGGATTATGTGGATGCCATCCGGCTGGTGGAGGAAGGAAAAATCCGGCTGCGTCCGCTGATGAGCCGCCATTTTGCCTTTACCGATTATCTGAAAGCCTATCAGTATATTGAGGCCAATCGGGAAACCACGATGAAAGTGCTGATTGACGTGGACCCGGATGCATGAACCGCAACGAATGGACAAAAGGAAGACGGTGACCGCTCAGGGACGGAATCCGGCGGATCTGGAGAGTCTGCTCTTCACAGGAGGGCAGGCTTTTTCGTATAGTTCCGGCCTATGTCAGCAGCTTGCAGATGTGGCATCCGGATAGTCTTCAGAAAAAACAAAAAGAAAACAGACTCCAAAGATCT
>ONVN01000385.1 GCA_900321295.1 uncultured Eubacteriales bacterium | reverse complement strand
GCACCGGCTCCAAGTCCCTTGGTCAGCTTCTCACCAATCTGGATCTTGGTCTGGGCATTTGACATTCCCAGTGCCTGACGGTCTGTGTTGATGGAGATGAATTCCACACCCTTCAGCCCGGCTTCAACCATCCGGTTGACAGCATTGTTTCCGCCGCCGCCGCATCCAACTACTTTGATCGAGGCAAAGCTGCCTGTTTCGTCATTCTGGAACTCGATCACAAAACATCCTCCTGACTTTTCCCGTATGGGGCTCTCGTATGGAAACAGGGGTTCAGCCGCCAAAGAGGCTCCTGAAGAAATCCCTGATTGCACCGCCTTTTGTTGCCGCCTGCTGATGATTCTGCTCAACCGTATCGATGATCAGATCCATCAGGCCAAGCGTGCTGGAGAAGGAATAACTGTTGAAATTTGCAGTCCGCATCGGCACATCACGAATCGTACGTTCCAGACGTGCTCCAAGATAATCGCGTCCACCGCGGTTGAAACTCAGACCACCGCCTGTGAGATAGACGTTGGACCATTTGCCAAGCTTAATCCCGCTGTCTTCCAGTTTTTCCTTCAGCTTCGCTGCCAGTTCATCCACACGTGGCAGAACGATAGCAGAGACTTCCTCCTGAGTAAAGCTCTGCGGTTTCCGTCCGTCTGAACCGGGCAGGTCATAGGTACGGTCTTTGCTCTCCGCACCAAATACATAAGCCCGCTTGATTTTCTCTTCTGCTTCTACCATGGAAATATCGAGATTAGTTGCAAGATCAGCGGCAATATCACCTCCGCCGATCTCAATCGTATCCATGTAGATCAGTGCGTCGCCCTGCACAACCATGATATCGGTATTGAGATAACCAACATCGATAAGAACACTTGTCTTGTCTCTCTCTTCCTCGGGCAGGAAAAGAATGGATTCGCCGGCAGCAGTTGAATAGAAGCCGTCAACTGTATATCCGAGGCTGGTAATGCGGTTGTTGACTTCTTCGATAAAGAAGCGGTCAGCCACCACAAAAGAAATCAGCGCGGACAATTCACGTCCCTTCAGATCGACAGGCTCAATGGTCTGCTTTCCATTATCCACACAAAACCATGCAGGGGAAGAGTGAATCACAATTCCCATGGTATTGCCCAGATTCTTTTCTGCTGCAGCAAATACAGCTTTCACATCGGCAGGGGTTACACGGGGATTGGTATCCCCTTTCAGAGAAATCCGGGCCTGAGTAGGATAGACTTTGGTGAAAGCTGCCGGCACACCGATGTTCAGGCTGTGAATCTTTCGATGGCTCTGCTCCTCCGCATCCCTGATACAGTCAATGATCTTCTGATTCAGATCCCCTGGATTATTCCACCCGTCAGGAAGAAAGCCATCATACTCAGCAACGCCTGCACCCACGATGTCGCAACGCGCATTTCCACCATTTTCAGCAACCAGGGTTACGATTTTGCTCGTTCCAAAATCCATAGCCGCAATCGTGGTTTTCATAGGCTCCATCCTCCCTGATATCTATATACTGGTTTACTCCAACCAGTATACCATTTTGCATTATACATACTTTTGTTGTTGTTTGCAAGTTTCATTTCTGATGGTCCTACCGGACCCGGTTTGCATTTCCGCCCCATTGCATTCAACGAAATGCTCTTCTGTTTTCATCCCTGCGCTTACATACTTGAAGCCGGAATATACGTCGGAACTTCCGGTGTGGAAACATCAATGGTTCCCTCCGGATACATATCTTTCCGGATCTTCTCCAGGACCAGCTGCAGGGACCGGAGTTTTGCATGAATCCTGTCAGCGTTCCCCATCCTGACCGAAAAGCCGCCTTCCGTTCCCAGATAGATACTGTTGGTATCCGTCAGATAAAGGGTTGTCACATCCTGTTCCATCCCCATTGCTTTGAGTTCCATGACAAACTCTTTGTAAATCGGCATCTGTGTGCTGTCATTGAGTGCGATTTTCCGTCCAATCGAACAGCTTTTGATGTCAAGACCTTCCACCTGCAACAGATCCGGTACGGATGCGCCACCTTCTTTTTCATCCTTGGGAAGCCACTCGTCCAGAACCATTCCTCTGACATCAAGCGTATAGATAATGCCGCAGTAACGGATAAAGGAAGCCTCCTGACTTTCCCGCACATGAAGAACGACCAGATGATTGGTCTTCTTTTCGACAGCCTCCAGTTTCAGATATCGGTTCGAATCGATTCGTTTCGTAATGGCGGCCTCATCCAGTGTCAGTATGTTCATGCCCGTTCGGATTCCGGCAAGCTTCAGGACTTCTTCATCCTTTACCGTGCTGTTTCCCTCTACCCGCACTTCCTCGACACTAAACACAAAGAAGCGCATAGCAAACAGGAAAAGAAAACCAACCGCAAACCCTGCACAGATTCTGCGTAAGAGTTTCCATGGAACCGGACGTTTCCTGTTCTGTTCCTCCTGCTTGATGGTGGTGTCCTGCTTTTCCTGAGGATTCTGGATGGTGCTTTCCCAAAAGGGGCTGTTGTGTTCGGTCAGATCTTCCGATCGTGCCTCCTTCATGGACGGATCGACAGCACCATCCTGAAACCCGTTGTTCGCCCAGCTTTTGACTCTGCTTTCTCCTTCCGGAACATAGCCCGGATCATTTTCCTCATCGACACCGCGGATCACGTCCACCAATGTCTGCTGCATGCGGAAACCGTCTCTCTGCCAGTCGAAGTGCGGAATGGAATCAGCGGAAACATCCTTTCCGTCCGGTGTCTTCCACATGCTTTTCTTTTTTTCCTGATCCATCCCGTTTTCCTTTCTCCCGGACCACGGTCATGCCCAAGTGTCCAGCTTACGAAAGACCATTGACTATATCCTTGAAAATCCGTCCACGCTCTTCATAATCATGGAACATATCAAAGGAAGCGCATGCCGGCG
>ONVN01000360.1 GCA_900321295.1 uncultured Eubacteriales bacterium | reverse complement strand
CGATCTATCTCTTTGCCTCCAATCTCCTGGAAGGAACAGAAGGCATTGAGCTTCATTCCCTGGCCAAGCCGGAAACCGGCTGTCTCCATGACTATCAGCTTTCCAGTGCTGACCTGAAAGCACTCTCCGCTTCGGATGTGTTTCTCATCAACGGGGCGGGCATGGAAAACTTCATGAGCTTTATTTTCGAGGCCTTTCCCGACCTCACCCTGATCGATTCTTCTGCCGGAATTAACCTGCTTCCCTCTGAAAGCGGCGAAACGGAATTCAATGCCCATATCTGGCTGAGCCCTGCCAATGCCATCACCATGATTACGAATCTTTCAGACGGCCTGTGCAAAGCATTTCCAGAGGCATCTGAAACGATTTCCGCCAACTGCAGTGCCTATGTCCAGCGCATGGAAGCACTTGACACCCAGCTGCGGGAAGGGCTTTCCTCTCTTTCCAGAAGAGATCTTCTCACCTTCCATGAAGCCTTTCCCTACTTTGCATTGGCCTATGATCTGAACATTCTGGCCGTCATCGCGCTGGAACCCGATGATCCGCTATCCCCGGCACAGCTTGGGAATCTCGTGAAGCTGATCAGCAGCAATCACCTTCCCCCGCTCTTCACCGAGCCGCAGTATCCTTCCCTTGCCGCTGAAACGCTCTCCAGAGAAACCGGGGCACCCGTGTATGAACTGGATCCCTGTGTCACAGCTCCTGAAGGGGATCTCCCTCTGGACTGGTACGAACAGGTCATGCTCCGCAATCTGAAAGTCCTCCGGGAAGCACTTGGTGCACAGTAACAATTTCACCCTCAGCTCTGCGCAGGAATCCTTCCCGGCGGGGTACTGAACGAAAAGAGACTTCTTCCGCCATGCCATTGACTCGTGCACGGCGGAAGAAGTCTCTTTTCTGTTGTTTTTCTGCCCGAATTGACTCACGCCCGGGCATGGAAGCCCTCTTAGCCCTGCGTGAATTTGCGGATTGTGGTCCTCGCAAGGCAGCTGCCTTCTTCCGGTCCTCCGCTGCAGTAGGAAATCAGCATGCCATCTTTCAGGAAGAATACCGCAGGATAACAGTATCCATGTTCGGGTTCACACTCCAGGACTTCAGGCGCAGACCACGTGTTTCCTTCGTCGGAACTCCACGCCATCACGAGCGGCGTCCTTCCCCATCCTGTCTTTGAGAGGACTCTCCCTGCGTAGTTGGGCACCGGATTCCACACCGCAAGAAGCCTGCCATCCGGATCGCGAACGATTTTCATGGGGGACAGAGGAGATGTAAAACGCGAAGGCTGCGCGGATGTCCAATGGAGACCGCCATCATAGGAAAATGCTTCCCACTGCGCATGCAGGTCAGTACGGAAATAGGCATAGATCGTTCCGTTCCGCATTTCGAGGACACCTGGTTCCTGAAGGCCGGAACGGGAAGATGGAAACGGCATGGAGACCGTATCCGGCGCTTCTTCCCATGTTGCTCCATCATCGTCTGAATACAGAAAAACGGCCACTCCCCGCCCATCCTTGCAGGAAGTCCCACCCGGAGCTGCATTTGTTCTGTGATAAGCCAGCGGAAGAAGGATTCTTCCCGTTGTCAGCCGGATCACTCTGCTGTTGTTCAGCACATACTGACCGACTGCAGTCTTTTCCTGACAGTCAGTCACACGGTCAAAGTGCGCACCATCATCGCCGGACCGCACCAGATAAATACGGTAAATCCGGTCATCCGGCTTGGCAACCACAAACATCCCGATATCCCCATTGTTCATGCGCAGAAGATTGACGCTCATGACATTGTTGACGTGCAGCGTGTCCGGGGAAAGGAGCGTCCGCATCTCACCCCAGCTTTCGCCTTCATCCCTGGAAAACCAGCCTGCAACCTCTGCATGGGCATCATCTGCTATGTCCCCATAAAACCGGCTGCATGCAAAAAGAATACGGCCGTCCCGAAGACGGACAAAATCCCCTTCGCTGATGCGTCTGATCTCTTTCTCCGGTTTCAGGAGTTGTACAACCCGGCTCAGCATACTGCATCCTCCCTGATCCGTTCATGCTGAAAACTGTCAGCGCGTTCCTTTTCAGCTCCCGTTCCTGATTTATGGATCACAGACCGGAAGAGGAAAATCAGCATAGTCTTCCTGGCAGCATCCTTCCGGTGCCAGAAAAGTCACTGTAATAAATCCTCTGTGCAGATAATCCAGATCAGTGCCTTCACTGGGATGCATGTCCTCAATTTCATTCGAAAGCCAGAAGTAGGTCTCTCCCCGTGGGCTCAGAACCTTTTCATAGCCGTCCTCATACACATGGCATGTAATGGGACAGACAACGGCACCCTGAATATCCTTCACCTCGACAGGCGGCGCATTGACATTGCAGACCGACTGGGATGGTGCTTCATAGTGAATCAGTTTTTCTCCAAGTCGGACGCAGTAATCCGCAAAACAGCGGACGGTTTCTGCCGGTGTTCTGGGTTCCAGGGAAACAGCCATTGACGGATATCCATGGAAAGCCGCTTCCCTGGCTGCACCGACTGTTCCGGATACAAAGGTTGCCAGACCGACATTGTACCCTGCATTGATTCCGCTGATCACAAGATCCGGCCTGTCCTCACATAATCCAAGGAGCCCGACCCGGCAGGCATCCACAGGGGTTCCTTCAATCCTCCATGCGTCCAGTGCTCCGTCCATATGATCTCTCATCACTTTAAGGGGTGTTCCCAGGGTGAATGCATGTGATTTTGCACTCTGCTGGGTATTGGGAGCACACACGGTCACTCTGTGTCCGCGTCTTGCTGCTGCCGTACACAATATCTGCAGAAGCCCACTGTCAAACCCGTCATCATTCACCAGAAGAATATACATGCTGTCCCTCATTTCTGCGGTCTCTGTTTGTCCGCACCTGCATGGTAACATAATCCTGCTGGATTGTGCAAGCAAGGTACCCCTATTGATTTTTCATGTCTTCAAATGTACAATATCATTGTTTATCCGTATTTTTTCTCCGATTCTATTTTTTCAAGGAGGTACCCGCATGGACTATGTGTTCATGACCGATTCCGACTCAGATCTGCCCTATGATCTGAAAGTCAAATATGATATTCCGGTCGTATACATGCCTTATGCACTCAACGGTAAGGAATACTTCGACGATCTCGGTCAAACCATCAATTCGAAAGATTACTTTGAGGCCATGCGCCAAGGCGCTGTTCCCATCACCTCAGCACTGAATGAAACCGCATACATGGAAATCTTCGAACCCATTCTCAAGGAGAAGGATCTGCTGTTTGTTGCCTTCTCTTCCAAGATGTCCTCCACCATTCAGGCAATCTATGCAACGAAAAAAGAGCTGCTTGAAAAGTATCCGGGACGCCGGTTTGAGATTGTCGACACGCTTTCCATTTCCGGGCCAATGACCCTGCTGGTCCTGAAAGCCCATGAAATGTACCGGAACGGCGCTTCCATCGATGAAGTTGCCACCTGGCTGCGTGAAAACTATGATCGCGCCAATGCTTTCTTTATGGTGGACGATCTCAAGTATCTGAAGCGTGGCGGAAGAATCTCGCCCACGGCTGCCGCCATTGGAAGCATGCTCGATCTGAAGCCGATCATCACGGAAACCCGTGATGGCACGCTGACCTCCATCAGCAAACAGCGCGGGCGCCGCAAGGCTATCTCCTATATGGTCGAGCAGACCATCGCAACGCTCGACGACCCCAAGGAGTCCGTGATGATTATCCTGAATGCAGACTGCTCTCAGGAAGCAGAAAGCCTGAAGAAAGATCTTCTGGCCAAAGTACCGGAACTTGACATCCGCATTGATAATGTCGGCCCGGTTGTCGGCGCGCACTGCGGACCTGGCACACTCGCCATCTGCTTCATGGGCAAGCATCGGCCCTATTGATTTCGGACCGGTTCCATCCGGTCCTTTTTCTATAATCTTTTCTGGGGGAAACTGTTCATGGATTCAGTAGAACATGTGCGACAATACCTTGATTCCTATGGCGCGGCTGACCGCGTCATCGAATTCACCGTATCCAGTGCAACCGTCGAGCTCGCCGCAAAAGCACTGGACTGTGAACCGGGACGTATCGCGAAGACGCTCTCTTTCATGGCCGGCGACCGTCCGATCTTTCTCGTAGCCGCCGGCGACCGCAGAATCGACAATGGCAAATACAAGCATACGTTTGGCACCAAGGCCCGCATGATGACTGGTGACGAACTTGAATCCCTGACCGGCCTGCATTTCGGAGGTGTATGCCCCTTTGATCTGCCCTCCCCGGCCGAAGTCTGGCTGGACGAAAGTCTCCATGCCTATGACATTGTTTACCCTGCTGCAGGCAATGAGGCGAGCGCTGTCAGACTGACACCTTCCGAACTTGAACAGTGGAGCCATGCCTGTGGATGGTGTGATGTCACGAAAGCGCCGGCTGTTTAATCATTTTCTAATGCATTTCAAACCATCCTTTTCTGGTTTCTTTTCGTAAATGGAGTATGATATATGCGTACCTTGAAGGGTACAAAGAAAAGGAGGTTCCTGAAACCATGTTTGAACTGCTGTTCTTCCCGTTCCACCTGATGGCTGGACTGCTGGAAGGCATGTTTGCCCTGATGGGCGGTTTGTTCCGCGGTATGTTCCGTCTTGCCGGAGGTCTCATCGCTGCTTTCTTTTCGATCGTCACCGGCATCTGGCCCATCATGCTGATCGGCTGTGTCTTCTCTCTTGTCTTTGGTATTCTCCGCAGCCTCTGGCCGCTGATTTGTATAGGTGCTCTTGGTTTTGTCTG
>ONVN01000347.1 GCA_900321295.1 uncultured Eubacteriales bacterium | reverse complement strand
GAAAGTTTCTTCCCTGGCAGGTGGTCACGATTTCCCGGGATGGAAGGATTCTGGATTGATGAAAAATGCCGGCAGATTCTGCCGCAAGCCGTTCTCTTTGTGAGAGCGGCTTTTTATGCGGAAAGTCTTGCACGCGCAGGACGGCCCGGATTTTGAAAGGGTGGTATGCGGTGCTCTGCTGAGCGGTCATAGGCATATACCCGCATCGCAGAAGAGGCTGTCCTTCTGTGCGGAGGCACCCTGCTCCGGAAGGCTGCATTCGTTGAAGAAAGGGACAGATGCCTCTCGGCAAACAGTGCCATGGAAGAAAAACCGATCCCCGGAGGATCGTGAAAAAAGAACCGCACATGCGGGAAAAACAGGTACAGCAGAGAAACAGGGAAAGACCTTGCGAAGCTTGTTCGCATATGGCAAAAATGTTATAATGCATCGATTATTCATTGCGTTTTATCGGCCATGGGATATTCTGAAAAAGAACAGGATGCGTAGATTCAGAACGGAGGACAAATATGCTGACCACTGTTTATGAAAAAGCAGGCACAAAGCTGACGGTCTGGCCTGAGGGCCGCATGGACACGGTTTCCTCTCCGATCCTGGAAAGGGAACTGAGGCAGCATCTGGAAGGAATCAAGGATATCGTGATGGACTTTTCGAACGTGGCGTATGTTTCTTCAGGAGGAATTCGTGTACTGCTTGCCTTGGACCAGCTGATCTCAGAACGCGGCGGGAGTCTGAAGCTGATTCATGTGAAGGAGCACATCCTGGAGATTTTCGAACTGGTCGGGATCATGCAGCTTGTTGAAGTTGTTCAGGATTGAAGCACAAGGGAGACGTGAAGCGTGGGGACCGACCCTTTCGGGGAGATCACCGGTGACTGCAGCCGCAGCAGCCGGAAGGATGTCCATGCAGGTACCGTCTCCTTCCGCTTTCCTGCGCTTGTCTGAACCATCGGGCCCGCAGAGGGGTGCAGTCCGCAACAGCCCTCCTGCTGGACAGTCCCGTACTCCGTGCAGAACAGAAAACAGAGGAAATCACTGATGATGAAACGACAAAGAACTGGCGGCATCCGGAGCTTTCTTGTCTGTCTGCTGCTTGCTTTGCTGCTGATGGCATGCTGGTGTGGTGCAGCATGTGGTGAAGCAGAAATCCAGCCGATCAATTCCTCCGGAAACCGGAATCTTCCTCTTTCCGTTGATCCGATTGCGGATGAAGAGGGCTATTCAGCGATTTTGTATGACAACCGGAACGGTCTGCCAACATCCGAGGCAAATTCCATTGCACAGACCAGCGAAGGCTTTATCTGGATCGGAAGTTATGCAGGACTGATCCGATATGACGGAAATACGTTTGAACGCGTATTGTCGGATGAGGGCATCCTGAACACACGCTGTCTGTTTGTGGACAGTCAGGACCGGCTGTGGATCGGAACCAATGACTGCGGCATTTTTCTGAAGACCAATGGAACGATTCAGCGCGTGGACAGGGAGGGGCAGCTTGCCTCTGTGAGCATCCGTTCCATCGCTCAAAGTGCGGAAGGCCTGATCTATGTTGGCTGCGCTGCGGGAGTTGCCACCGTGGACGCAGACATGAAGCTGACGCTTGTCCGGGACTCCCGGATCCTGGGGGAAACCATTGAGGATCTGCGCCAGGGATCGGATGGACTGATTTATGGTCTGACCATGAACGGAGATCTGTTCACCATGAAGGACGGGAGAATCCTGGCGTTTTATGATCACGATGACCTTGGAATCGAAAGCATCCTGGCCATTCTTCCGGACCCTGAAGAGCCGGGAAAAATCTATTTTGCCACAGACAACCCACACACGCAGTCGGCCTGGATTTCCTATGGTTCGCCGGAGGACGGCTTTGCTCAGGCGGAATCATGGGATGTCGCACCACTGTCCTATATTGACTGTATGGAATCCATCGACGGTGCGATCTGGCTCTGCGCCGGCAATGGCATCGGGAAGCTGCAAAGCGGCCGGTTTTCCACGCTTCATGATATCCCGATGGAAAAACAGGTCGGGCATGTGATGACCGATCATGAAGGCAACCTTTGGTTTACCTCGACCCGGCAGTGCGTGATGAAAATTGTCTTCAATCAGTTTCTGGATCTGTTTTCGCGCTGCAGGCTGAGGGATGAAATTGTCAATGCCACATGCATGTACGGAGAGCAGCTGTTTATCGGAACGGATTCCGGACTGATTGTTCTTGAGAACGGAAAAAAAGTGGAAAGTCTTCCCCTGACCCGGGCAGTGACGGCCTCTGGAAAAGACCTTGGCACGGTGGACCTGCTGTCGTTTCTGGAAGGTGTGCGGATCCGTTCGATCCTGCGGGACAGCCGGGGATGTCTGTGGATCTGCACATGGGATCAGCATGGGGTTCTGCGCTATGGCCGGGGAGAAGTGATGGCATTCACCAAGGCAGACGGTCTGATTTCTGCCCAGGTGCGCGTTGTCAGCGAACGTGAGGATGGCTCCATCCTGGCAGCTCAGCCGGAAGGCGTGAGTGTCATTGCGGGTGACCGCGTCAAGGCGTGCTATGGTGTGTCGGATGAGATGACCGTGGCAGCCATTCTGACGGTGACAGAAGGATTCAACCATGAGATGCTTCTGGGCTCAGACGGGGGAGGAATCTATGTCATCGGGCCGGATGGAACGCGTCATATCGGGGTGAAAGATGGGCTGAAATCAGAGGTGATCCTGCGCATCAAGCGCAGCAATGAACGGGGGATCTACTGGATTGCCACGGGCAATTCGCTGGCATATATGACACCGGATTATCAGGTCACGACGATCCAGCATTTTCCCTATTCCAACAATTATGATCTGTATGAAAGCAGCAAGGGGGATCTCTGGGTCCTTTCCAGCAATGGGATTTACGTGGTTTCTGCCGAGCAGATGCTGGCCAATGCGGAAATCAAAGCGACTTTCTTCGGCATTTCCAGCGGGCTGCCCTATATTGCGACTTCCAATTCATACAGTGAACTGTGCGAGGACGGCAATCTGTACATTGCCGGGGTAAAAGGCGTCATCCGTGTGAATATCAACGAGCCTTTCAATCATGTCCGTGAACTGAAGATGGCGCTGCCTTACATCGACATTGACGGAAAGCGGGTCTATCCGGATGCTTCAAGTGCGTTCTCGGTTCCGCTTGACGCCGGCAGGGTGACGCTGTATCCCTATGTTTTCAATTATTCACTGATCGACCCGCAGGTTTCCTACCGTCTGGCAGGCTTTGATTCCGGGAACGTCACCGTTGCCCGCAGTCAGCTCATGCCGGTGAGTTACACAAACCTGCCGGAGGGAAAGTACGAGTTTCAACTCCGGGTGGAAGATCCCCTCGGTGTGGGAGAACTGAGTACAAGCTATACGATTATCAAAGAGAAAACCCTGACAGAAGGTGCAGCGGGAACCATCATCCTGGACATTGCGTCCCTGTTTTTGCTGGGTGGCATGCTGATCTATACCTCGCTGTACCGGAAGCGTGGCAGACTGGATGACAAGCTGTTTTTCGCGCTGATTCTGAATACGATGGCCATGGCCGTCATGGAACTGGCTTCCTACCTGTTTGAAAACCGGTCCCTGCCTTTCATACGCTATCTCATGTATGCCGAGAACACCATCTTTTATGCAGAACTCGGGGTGATTCCGTACCTGTATATTCTGTATCTGGATTATCACATATCACGGAACCTAAAACGTCTGAGGAAGATCAAAATCCTTTATGCGGTCCCGGTCTTTCTGCTTATGATCATTCTGCTTTTGAATCTGAAAACCGGCTGGATTTTTTCGATCACCAAGGGGAACCGATATCACTCCGGGTCGATTGACGAGGTGGTCTTTATTCCGCTGCTGATCTATTTTCTTGCCGGGCTCATGCGAATCCGAGAAGGAAGCCAGCATGCTGTATTTTTCGGAATTCTGCTGATCGGGACCTGTGCAATATGGAATATCTGGTATGTCAACATTTCCTGCATAACTTTTGTTTATACGCTGCTTCTGGTCTCGGCACATGTATACGCGATTAACAAGCCAATCACGAATGAGGTGGCGCTATGAACGCGATCGTTGGAGAAGCCATTGTATCCTGCTATATTGATTCGGCT
>ONVN01000254.1 GCA_900321295.1 uncultured Eubacteriales bacterium | reverse complement strand
GTAGTAGGTGAAATCGACGCCGTTTGCTTCGCAGTAGGCCTTGGCAGCCTCATAGGTGGTCTGGTTGAAGGACTGGTCGGTGATGTCACCGTAGACGGTGATCATTGCAACGCGCATATCCTCTGCCAGAGCAGCAAAAGCTGTCATGCACAGTGCCAGGGACAGGAGAAGGGCAAGAAACTTTTTCATTGGTTATTCCTCCTTTTGTTGTCCGAAATTCAGCTGACGCGTCTGTGTATCAGCTGTTTCTCCTTTGATTATAACATATTCTTTTCTGCACGCAAAGACATACCCCTGAGTTTTTATCCGGGACGGTACCCTCCGGAATTACTGGAAGGCAAAGGTCATCGTAACCGTTGCAGAAAAGTCCAGGCTTTCGGGGGCGATATCGGTTCCCCGGGCCATGTCGGATGCCACCGCCGACTTGGTAAAGGCCACGGAACCATAGGAACCATAGTTTTCCTCAATGCCCAGCAGTTCCCCGAGGATTTTTCCGTTGCCAAGTGCAATCAGTTCTGCTTTTCTGCGGCCTTCCTTCAGAGCCTGGATCACGGCCTGATCGTAGGCAGCAGCGGCCTGGGAGGATTCGAAGGTGACGCCGTCACAGGTGTTCGCACCGGAAGACAGGGCCAGGTCAATCAGATCCCCGGTCCTTTCCAGTTTCCGGACCATCACGGACAGCGTATGGCAGACCTGATAGCCTGTAAGGGTCTCGGTCCCAGTGGACGAATAATCATAAACCGGGTTCACATAATAATAGGAAGTGGTGATATCGCTTTCCTGAATGCCAGCCTCTGTCAGAGCGGCCTTGAGTGCTTCCACGGTCTCGGCATTCTTTGCAGAGGCTTCGGCAGCCACTGGCGCCGTGTTCCGGACACCTACGCTGATCACCGCACGGTCTGCACCCACACTGACAGTGGCTGTACCCGTCACACGGATGGTTTTTACGGTGTCGGCAGAGACCTGGACCGTTATGAGCAGCAATACCGCCAGAACAAGGACAAGGAGTCTTCTTTTCATCAGTCATTCATCCTTTCTGCTTTTCATGGACAGGAAGGCCGGCCGCCTTCCCGTTTATTTTTCTTCTTTTAGGCTGGAGAAACCTTCCCCGAGGGCTTCATACGCCTCCGTCACAAACATGAAGGCGCTTTCGTCTTCTTCCTGCACAATCTTTTTGATCGTGCTGAGCTCGTTTCTCGAGACCACGCTCATGATGACCGGGCGGTCCTCCCGTGACCACGCGCCTCGGCCCTTGAGCAGCGTGGCACCGCGGCCCATATCATTCAGAATTCTCTGGGCCACCTTTTCCCATGCTTCTGAAATGATGAAGCAGGCCTTGTCCGCCGTCATGCCGATGAGGACCACATCAATCAGTCTGGAAGAGACATAGATGTCAATAATTGCGTAAAGCGCCTCGTTGGCCCCGATGAACACGGCTGCCGCAAGAATGACAATGCAGTCCATGGAAAAAAGCAGGACGCCGACGGAGAGAAAGCTGATCTTCTTATGGATCAGACGGGCCAGCATGTCCGTGCCGCCCGTGGTGGCTCCTGCCCGCATAATGATGCCCAGGCCAATACCCAGCAGGACACCTCCGAACAGCGTTGCCAGAAGCGGATCCGTCGTCATGGGACCCACCGGAAGAATATCGATGGACAGGGAGAACAGCGTCATGGCCACAAGGCTCCGGAACGCAAACACGGGTCCCATCTGCCGGTAGCTCAGGATAAACAGCGGCACATTCAGCAGAAGACTGACCGTACCGACAGGCCATCCGAAGAGATGGTGGAAAATCATGCCCACACCGGTCAGGCCGCCCGGGGCGATGCCGCAGGGTGTCAGAAACAGCGGGTAGGCAATGCCGCCGATCACACAGCCTATCACGATCATGAGATACGAGAGAAACACTTCTTTTTTCCGGTCTTTAAGCTGCTGAAGCATGGGTTGGTGCTGACCTTCATTTCATTGTGAATTCTCCGGCGCACGTTCTCCGGGACATGCACTGAAGTCAAAGGAACGGAGTGCGGCTTTCCGCGCCTTCCAGTCAGGAAGCAGTGCGGTCATTTCCGCATGGAATGCCGGGGAATGATCCGGATGGTGCAGGTGACAGAGTTCATGCACCAGGATATATTCCACGCATTCCCGGGGAACCTTTCCGAGGTTGACGGCCAGTGTAATCGTCCGGGTTGCCGTCTGACAGGAGCCCCACTGGCTCCGGGTATCCCGGAAGCGCAGCGTATGCACCCGGACCTGCATTTTTTCCTCCCAGACCGGGAGCAGACGGGCGATGAGGTCTTCCAGGCAGGCCTGACGCCATCGGAGAAGCGCCTCCCCGCTCGGCACACCGCCTTCCCCCAGGATAACACGGCTGCCCAGACACGGATGGATTTCTCCGGGTGCATACGACGGATGCCAGGCGGCGTCGCTGACCGCGTGTGCGCGGATCCAGGGAAGGTTTTCCTTCAGAAACTGCTCCACATCCCGCTGACGTGCCCAGAGCGGCACCGTCATGGTCAGTCCCTCCGCACCTCTGTGGCTCGTCAGGGAAAGCCTCCGGGCATTGCTCCTGTGGACCACCCGGATGAGATACCCTTCATACCGGATATACATGCCTTGCGCCTTCCCTCCGTGTCCGCAGAATGCCTTCCTCATAAGGCCATGCAGGCATCATGTCCGTCATGCGCTGCCAGAAGGCTGGCGCATGGTCCGGAACCGCGAAATGATTCAGTTCATGCAGAATGCATTCATCCACCACATCCGGCGGCATCCAGCACAGGGCCTTGTTGAGCCGGATCAGCTTTTTCTCCTGCAGGCACGTTCCCCAGACCCCGTTCGGACAGTCCAGGGACCAGCTGCAGCTGCTCACGCCGCTTTGTTCCATGAGCTCGGGAAGACGCGCGAGGATATGGGCTTCCAGTGCTTCCCGGCAGAAAACACGCAGGTCTGCCCTCGGAAGCGGAGGAAGCGGCTTTCCCAGAACGCACGGTGCTGCCTTCCGGGCCTCGCTTCTGCCCTGAAGGTACTGTTCGGGGGCATCGGAAGGTGCGCCTTCCGGAACAGACAGGACAAAAAAAGACTCCGACCTGCGTTCCAGCCGGATCGCTCCAAGATATGATTCCTCAAGGACACGGAATTTCGCATCCTCAAAGAAGACACACTGCACCGACTCACCCCATTTCCCTGTGACGGAAAGTGTAACACAGTCCACACCACATGTCAAACTTGGCGGACGCGAAAAAGCCCGGCCGAAGCCGGGCAGAAATGCTCTGAATGAAATGGAATTACACGCGACCCAGGTCCATGGAGGTATCGCCGGTCGTGTTCTTGCCGAAGACATAATCGTTTCCGGGCAGGATGGCATTGAGAAGAACGCCCACGATGGAAGCCACTGCCAGACCGGAGAGGGAGATGTTCACGGAACCCACCATGAAGGAGATGGAACCGGCAGCAGAGAAGGAAATGCCCAGGGACAGGGACATGATCAGGGCAGCAATGATGACGTTGCGGCTCTTGGTGAAGTCCACCTGGTTTTCCACCACGTTGCGTACGCCGACAGCAGAAATCATACCATAGAGGATCAGGGAGACACCACCGATGGTGGCTGTGGGCATGCAGTGAACAAGGGCAGAAAACTTCGGGCAGAAGGACAGGACGGCAGCGATGCAGGCAGCAATGCGGATGACCTTGGGATCATAGACCTTCGTCAGGGCCAGAACGCCGGTGTTTTCGCCGTAGGTGGTGTTGGCAGGAGCACCGAAGAGAGCGGCCATGGAGGTGGCAAGACCGTCACCGAGCAGGGTGCGGTGCAGGCCGGGATCTTCCACAAAGTTGGCACCAACAGTGGAGGAGATAGCACAGATGTCGCCGATGTGCTCCATCATGGTGGCCAGGGAAATCGGCACCATGGCGATGAGGGCAGAAATGATCAGGGAGCCGTTTGCGCCGGAGAAGAGAGAGAACACGGTTTCTTCCATCTTAATCGGGAATCCGATCCAGGCAGCCTCGCGGACTTCGGTGAAGTCCACCATGCCGCAGAGAGCGGCAACAGCGTAGGAGCCGACCACGCCCAGGAGAATCGGGATGATCCTGATCATGCCCTTGCCCCAGATATTGCACACCACGATGATGGCAACAGCCAGAATAGCAATCCACCAGTTGGCAGCGCAGTTATTCACAGCACTGGAAGCCAGGTTGATGCCGATGCAGATGATGATCGGGCCAGTGACAATCGGCGGGAAATAACGCATGACCTTGTTGGGGCCGAATGCGCGGAAAAGCATGGAGATGACCACATAGATCAGGCCTGCAACCAGAACGCCGATGCCCGCATAGGGAATCCAGCCGGTGCCTGCCACGCCCTGGCTTTCAGCCATGGTCCTCACAGCAGCATAACCGCCGAGGAAAGCGAAGGAAGAGCCCAGGAATGCGGGAACCTTGCCTCCGGTGATGAGATGGAACAGCAGGGTGCCGAGGCCTGCCATCAGCAGTGTGGTGGCCACGTCAAGACCGGTGAGCGTCGGAACCAGAACCGTCGCGCCGAACATGGCGAAAACGTGCTGGAAACCGAGCAGAG
>ONVN01000252.1 GCA_900321295.1 uncultured Eubacteriales bacterium | reverse complement strand
TTCCAGAATGTTTACCGCTATGAAGCAGACCCATTTCACCGGCTCGGTAAGCGTGGAAGGCAAAACCGACGACCTGGCTTCAGATGGTCCTGTCTCCTACGCTATGCTCAAAAAGCTCTGGAATGAAGCATAAACCATGGCACAAGAAAGAAACACAGAATCACCAGCTATTCCAGGTGCAACTGTCCGCATACGCAAAGAAGACCGGGAACAAGGTGTTTCACGAAAGAATTCGTCCGCGCAGACACCTTTTTCACCTGTCTGATCCCATTCAGGCCAATCTTACAGAATGACGTTCTGTCTTGTGCCACATACTGGCTCCCTGATTTTCCTTTTTCAGGTACACAACCTGCAATGTCCCCTGTTTTTCCGGTCACCTGCCCTCACTAACTGTAGGGTGGGTGTTTTCTTATGCCTGCCCGAATGGTGACAAATTATGCTCATTGTTTTTCTGTCTGAAACGCTGAGACGATCAAAAAGCACACTCTTTTATCACCTTTTTTCATTGCCTGAATCTGACAAAAGCAAGCTTTTTGCGATTTTTTCTCAATACATTTCTTTTCTTTCCCGGTTCGTTTTTGATACAATAGAGTTGACAATTTTGCAGAAAAATTGAAGAGAGTGATCGCATTGAGCATCCGCTTTGATCAAAACCGCAGGCTTTTTCGAATTGACACCGGAAGCACAACCTATGCTTTTGCTGTCTCTGAACAGAACCGTCTTTGTCATGTCTATTATGGCCAGACGCTTTGCGGGGAAGGTGATCTGGATTCAGATCTTCAGCAGCTCACCCATTCTGAAAACCGCCGCGGTGTGGATGATGATCCCTTGCAGATGTGGGAATATGCATCTTCCGAACCATTTGATTTCCTGACCCCTGCCGTTCTTCCGGTTTTTTCAGCGACACATTGCGGTGTTTCCCTGCGGTACACAGAACATCAACTGTCAGACCATCAGCTGGATATCGTTCTGCGCGATCCGGAACAGTCTGTGGAAGTCGTCCTGCATTACCGTCTGTTCCATACCCCCGGCATCATCGCACGAAGTGCAACTGTCAAGAACATTGGGGAAACGCCCTTCCATCTTCACGCCTTTTTCTCCGCTTCTTTATCCCTGCCCTCAGACAATTGGAAGGCCTCCTATTACACCGGCAGATGGGGAGCTGAATATTCGCTCGTCCATTCCAGTCTGTCACAAGGATGCTTCACGCTGTCCAACCGCCGTGGAACCTGTGCATCGCATCAGTGCGTTCCATTTGTTGCTCTGGGAAATAACGCAACGGAAGAATATGGTGACCTTTTCTTTCTTGCTCTTGCCTGGTCCGGTGATTATCAGATTCATCTTGAATCGGATGCTTCCGGCAGTGTCCGGATCACAGCAGGCATTTCCTCTGAAGATCTGGACCTTTCTTTCTCCCCGGGGGATTCCCTAACGTCCCCAGAAGTGTTCATTGGCTTTACTCCCAATGGTTTCGGGGGCATGAGCAGGCTACTTTATGACCTGGAATACGATGACCTTTGTATCCGCAAAGACAGCGAACCCATCCCTGTCATTGTGAATTCATGGTATCCATACGAATTCTCAGTCACGCAGGAAAACTGTATCGAAATGATCCACAAAGCTCATTCTGTCGGTGCCGAGCTTTTCGTGCTGGATGACGGTTGGATGAAGGGCCGCTCCAATGATCACACCGGTCTCGGGGACTGGTGGCCGGATCCGGAGCGTTTTCCGGATGGGCTTGGTTTTCTCTCGGATGCATGCCATGCCTGTGGTATGCAGTTTGGGTTATGGGTTGAACCAGAAATGGTCAATGAAGACAGTGACCTGTATCGTTCGCATCCGGACTGGGTTCTTCATGTCAATGGCAAAAAAGATGCCGTCATGCGCAGCCAGTTTCTTCTTGACCTTACCAATGAGAATGTCGTGGCCTGGTCCATCGCCACTCTGAACAGGCTTCTTTCCTCGTGCAGACTCGATTACCTGAAATGGGATATGAACCGGTATATGTCCTCGCCTGCCATCCGCGGGAATGTCCGATTTTACTATATACAAAACCTTTACAGAATCTGGTCATGGCTGAAGACTGCCTTTCCCAATGTGCTGCTGGAAAACTGTGCTTCCGGTGGAGGCCGGGCAGACTTCGGCATGCTTCCTTACTCTGGTCGTATCAACCGCAGTGATAATGCTGACCCCGTCGACGTCATGAAAATCCATGAAGGATTTACCGCTCTCTTTATTCCCAGACTGGCAGGGGGTGCCGGAAACATCTGTCCTTCTCCCAGCAGTATCAATGGCCGTTCGCTTCCCCTGGCATTTCGCGCACTTTCTGGAATGACAGGATCCATGAGCATCGGAATCAATCTGAATCACTGCAGTCCGTCTGAACTCGAGGAAATTCGAAAATACATTGCACGCTTTAAGGAACTCCGAAACGATCTCCATAACAGTTATGTTCTGCGGCTGAGGAGCGTCAATGAAAGCAAACTTTCCATACTCGAATACCTGCAGCGTGACGGGAGCATGGTCATCCTCTTTGTATTTGGACACGGACTTCGTCTTCACGAAGGTGAATGCAACATTCGTCTCCGTGGACTCGCAGAAAAAGCAATCTATACTAACGAGAGCGGCCTGTGCATGAGCGGATCTGCGCTGATGCATCACGGGATCAGAGTCGGATTGCAGGGTGACGCTGACGCATGTATTCATGTGTTTCATAAAATGTAATCATTTCATACAATGGAGGTCATCGTATTATGTCCATCCGTACTTTTGAAAGAACCGATCTTCCCTCTGTCATCTGCCTCTGGAATGAAAGTGTCTCTTCCGGCGAAGTTGTTTACTATTCGCTTTCCGAGGAATACTTTCATTCAAAGTTTGAGCAGGATCCGAATTATGATCCCCGATTCACACTCGTCGCGGAAGAAAATGGACAGATTGTGGGCTTTATCAACGGAATCGCAAAGAAGGTTTTTCTGGACAAGGAAACCAATGAAAACACACCGGGTTATATCACCTGTTTCTTTGTGAGAAAAGATGTTCGCCGGCGTGGAATCGGACGTGCCCTGGTGGATGCACTGTGTGCACGTTTTCAAGGTGCTGGCAAACACACGGTCGCCGTCTGCAATGATAATCCGGTCAATCTCGACTGGCACATTCCGATGACTCCGGACCACGACCATAATAATACTCCTGGAATCGATATGGATTGTCCCGGCTATGCCTTTGCCAAAGCCATGGGATTTCAGGAGGTTGCGCGGGAAATCGCGATGTATCTGAACCTGAAGGATTACATTCCCTGGGACGGAATAAAGAAAAAGCAGGAAGAGCTCCTTGCGCAGGGCATCTACACAGGGCGTTACGATCCTTCCCTTGATTACGATTATGACCGTGTCTGTGACCGTGTCGGCAGCGACTACTGGAGAGAAGTCATTCGTTCTGAAATCAAATGCTGGAAAGAGAACCGTCCCAATACAGATGTCCGTTTCATCCCGAACGGTACCAAAATTCCTGCCGGCCCCCGGCCTATGCTTGTTGCCACACATGACCGGCATATTGTCGGTTTTACCGGTCCGGTCGACCTTCAGGAAAGTGGACGCGGATGGTTCTGCGGTATCTTTACCGACCCGGAATATGAGCATCGCGGAATTGCGCCGATTCTGTTTCACTCGCTTATGCAGGAATTTCTTGCTGAAGGCGCAGCCTTTTCCACACTGTTCACCGGAGAGGATAATCGTGCACAGAACATCTACCTCCGCACAGGATTTCGTGCTGCCCGTCGTTTTGCCATCATGAAAAAAACACTTTGATGAAGTGAGGTCTGCCTATGGTGCGTATTCCGAACTGCATTTCTGTGTCATATCTTCCCGATGCCTCCGAATGTGTTTCGTATGCCGCAGAAGAGCTGAATCACTGGCTTGGATCTGCAGGATTTCAGGTATCCGAGGCAGGACCTGATGACAGAAAAGCATTTTCCGTCGTACTTCATGATCATGTTTCCGGTCTGCCAGGTGGTGCTTTCCGTCGTACCGTCACTGCACACCAAGTCCTTCTGGAATCTTCAGAGGGCTGCGGGATCGTGTATGGCATGTATGATTTTCTTGAGGATCTTGGCTTCCGTTTCCTCACTCCGGACTGCACCACAATTCCGTCTTCCCCGCTTGAACTTGAGGAAGGTGTCCATGAAGAAAAGCCGGCTTTCCAAGCACGTGAGGTCTTCTGGCGTGCCGCAATTGATGGCTCCTTTGCCGTCCGTCTCCGACTGAACTCTGCCCGTTCCACCATCACACCGCGTCAGGGTGGAAAACTGATGTTCTATAATTTTTCACACTCATTCAATGCCCTGGTGCCGGTTGAAAAATGGTATGACACGCATCCGGAATATTTCTCCATGAAAAACAACAGACGCCTGCGTGAAAAAACGCAGCTCTGCTTAAGCAACCCGGATGTCCTCAGGTTATGCATACAGGGAGTACGTACCTGGATTCATGAGCATCCCGACTGTACCATTTTTTCCGTTTCCATGAACGACTGGTACAATGCCTGTGAATGCCCTGCCTGTCGTGCAGTCGATGAAGAGGAAGGCAGTCAGGCAGGCAGCGTGATCCGCTTTGTCAACGCAATCGCTGACAACATTGCAGAGGATTACCCGCAGGTCATGATCCACACTTTCGCCTATCTTTACTGCCGCCGACCGCCAAAACATGTGCGTCCCCGCAAAAATGTCATTGTCCGTCTCTGTTCCATTGAATGCTGTTTCTCCCACCCCATCGGCATCTGCCGCTGCGAACGGGGCGGTATCAATGTGCAGTATGGTTCCGCCGCCAATTTTTCCGGTGCCCCTTCCAGCGGTGCTGCGTTTCCTGAAGACCTCAAAGGCTGGTCTGCGATCTGCGACAATCTCTTTGTCTGGGATTACACCACCAACTATGCCAACTATCTGCTGCCTTTCCCCAATCTGGACGTTCTCAAAAGCAATCTTCTTCTCTTCCATCAGTATGGTGTCAAAGGCGTCCTTGAGCAGGGCAATTTCTCCCACGGACAGTGCAGTGCCCTCGGTCAGCTGAAAACCTATCTTGTCAGCAAGCTGCTGTGGGATCCGCATCTGGATACGGATGCATTGATTCAGGACTTTGTAGAGGGATATTATGGTCCCGCCGCATCCCCCATGCTGTCCTATGTACGTCTCTGGCAGCATGCTGCCGGAAAGCACCATGCAGGCATCTATGATATGCCTGATGCGGATTATCTCACTGACGACCTTCTTTCTCAGGCACAGGCATTACTCCGTCAGGCACAGGCTCTTGCAGAAAAGACACTCTACGGCGAACGGGTTGAGCGCGAAGCATTGTCTGTCCGTTATGCTTTTCTGACCAGGGAACCCCCGGAAACAGCAGAGCATCACCAGGCAGTCACTGACTTTATGAACGATGTCCGGAGGCTTGGTATCACAGAACTCTTTGAACGGAAAGACCTGGAAGCCTCCGGCGAACTCCTGCGGCGCTCCCGATATGCAAGAAACCGTCAGTATGTACCGGCCATTACCTATCCGATTTGAGAGAGGTGACAGTTCATGTACCAGTCCCGACTTCATATGACAAACGGCGTGATTTCCATTGCCTTTGATTCACTCAGTGGAGAAATGCTTGAATTCGTCCGGGAAAGCACCGCAGATAATGTCATGAAGAATCATGTCCGCCGCACCTGGTCACTCCTGGACGGGCTTCTGCTCACCACAGACGGTTCTCTCCGTTTCCACATTCCCAGATACCGGGAGATCAAGGCAGACCCATCCCTGACCCCGGTTCTGGACATTGAACAGACTGAGGCCTCCGCCCATGCGCATATGCATTACCCTGCGCTTGTTTGCGACTCCGGAAAGCTGGATCTCATGGCAGATATCTCTGTCCGGTTGCTGCCAGGAGACTGCCGTTCCTTCTGGACCCTGACGCTGCACAACCAGACAGGTTATGAACTGGACGATATCGCTTTCCCTAGCATCGACGGCGTCTGGCTGGGGGAAGACTGGCAGGATGATATCCTGGTCTATCCGCATTTTGCCGGATGCCGCATGAACAATCCCACAGGACAGCTGGCCTCTTCGCCCCGTCTTCTTCACTGGAAATGGCAGGAATATGTCTATGAGTACAATGTCGGCCAGGCAACCGGTGTCCTGGATGAACGCGGTGCCCATGTTCTCCGCCTCAATTATTCCGGACAGGCTTCCATGCTCTGGATGGATCTCTATGATCCCGCGGAACAGACAGGTCTCTATCTGACCTGCCGCAACAGCCGGCTGACGATGAAATCCCTCCGTATGGAATCCTTTGGAAATGAGGATCCCGGTGCAGGTATGGCAATCCTGCACAGACCGGGAACCAGAAACGGTACTTGGACCAGTGACGAATGCGTTCTGGCCTTTCATGAAGGCAACTGGCACTGGGCTGCCGATGATTATCGTGCATGGTTCTCAACGCTGAAGCGCAGGGAGCCTGGAAACCATCGCCCCAAATGGTTTGAAAAGAGTCCCGGACTCATCGCGCATTACGATTTCCAGTATCAGGGCGGAGGAATTGTTCACCGCTTCAAAGATATTCCCGATCTCATGCGTGAGGCACAGAAGCAGGGATTCAGTCATCTCCTGCTGGCCGGCTGGCATGAGGATGGCTTTGATTTCGGTTTCCCGCATTACACCCCTAATCATCTGCTTGGAACAGAACAGGAACTGAAAGATGCCCTTGCAGCATGCAGAAAAATGGGCGGTCATGTCTGTTTCTATATTAATTCACGTCTCTGCAACACGGGTTTTGCAGACGAACAGGATCGGATTCAGAAAAGTGCCGTAATGCGGCGTGACGGTTCGCTGTACATTGAAAAATATGGAGCAGATGACATTTCCTTCGCTTCCCTCTGCATCAATGATACGGCCTGGCGCCGGTCACTTGCCGAAACGGTTCGCTATCTCACCCATGAGATCGGGGCTGACGGAATGTATCTTGATCAGTTGGCCATGGCAAACAGCTGCAAATGCTATCATCCCGGGCATCTGGAACACGCAGGTAATCCCGTCGCATGGAATCAGGGATATGAGAAACTATTGGCAGAAATGCAGGCGGACTATGCTCCGGAAGGCATGGCCCTGATCTTCGAGGGATGCAACGATGCGTTTGGCCCATACGCCTCCGGTCAGCTGATTTCAGAGTTGCACTGCCCCTTTCAGGGACGCATGCCGGAAGTCTATAAATACACCTTCCCGGATCAGATCCTCGTCGATATGATGAATCCCCGCCGCAATTCTGCCATGCGTCCCGAGCATGTGGCCCGGCATTCCACGGAGCTTCTGCACCGTGCCTTTACCATGGGCGCTTATTTCTGGTGCTATGATCTGTATATGGACAACACCTTCCGTCGTGATCCAGAACAGTATGAACGTCTGCAGAAGCTGGCAGCCCTGCGCAGCAGCTGGCTTGAGCACTATGGGCATGGCCGTTTTACCGATGTCATCGGCCTCGGCAAAGTGCCGGAAGGTATCCTTGCGAAACGTTTTCTGCTTGCAGATGGTATCCTTGTTGCATGTGCCTCAGAGCAAGGTCTGCACGATTCCATCCATATTCAGTGGGATTATTCCAAACCACCCGTATGTGAAATGATGACAACGAATACACCCAAACCTGTTGCTCTTCTGTGTGATATTCGTGAAATGAACGGCATCAGCTGGGTTTCCGCCAGACTTCCTGCCGACGAAGCAGCCGTTATTATACTGAGGTGTTCATCGTAAGATGCTGCGGATGCATGAGAAAACCGTGGGAGATTTCCCGCGGTTTTCTTTTTTCTTTCTCTTTTTCACAGAACGCCTGTGCTCTCAGGTGCAAAGGAATACACAAGCATTGTCTGAAAACTTTCTCCAGGCTGAATCTGTATCAGTCCTGTTGTGTCAGCCCCAAAAGGAAGGTTTGGTGCATCCGTAACCCAGGTCTGCGGCTCTGGACAGATAAAGTGCTTACCTCCCCCTCCGTTCCACAGCATGACAAACCGGAAATGTTTGTCCATTGTGCATTTCCATGTTCCACATGGTTTTTTCAGCCGGATTACACATTGCGGCAGGCATTCAAGAAGCACCGATATGGATCCCTTGTCCGGGTCCAGCTTTCCGCTTCTGAGTTGGCTGAGAAGGGGACTATTCTGAACCGTGCTGCCGGTCGGGAGCAGTCTCACCGGATCCACCAGCCATTGTTTTTCAGCCTGTATTTCCAGGAAACATGGATGCTCCCGCACCAATCCGAAAGATGCATGAACGCCTATCCCGCACGGCATGGTCGCACGGCTTCTGTTCGTTACCTTCAGAATCACTTCGAGCCCGTTCTGTGTCAGTCTGTATTGTCTCTCCATGTCAAACGCATGAGGAAAAGAAAAATATGGATTCTTTGCGTCTGCCCTGAACAGAAAGCTATCCTCCCCATTCCAGACAAACGGTGTCCGATGCAGGATTCCATGTATATGGTTTTCTCGTTCCGGCTCATTGATTGGAAGGCAGTATTGATGTCCAAGAAAGATAAACTTTCCATCCCTGATCCGGTTCGGAGGAAACAAGACCGGAAGCCCGTACACATTGCTCTTTGTTTGCAGTTCCTCAGCAGTTTCAGGCACGCGAAGCAGTTGGTCACCTGTTGGCAGATGGATCAGTGAAATGCAGTTGGCTCCATACCCCGGGAGAATGACAGCCTCATACCCCGAATTGGTCAGAACCACGGCGTCTTCTTTGTTCCATTGTGTATGCCTAATCTTCATGCTTTTCTCCTTGGAAAATGCCCCTCTCCATCGGAAAGGGGCATTTTGTCATCACCGTTTCAGCATGGTCTTGTGAATGGTCACTGAACCAATCCCAAGATTTTCTATGGTGTACTTGCCGAGAGATGCAGGAATCACTGCGATATCGAGACTGTTCAGGATATAGCATTTCGATGGGTCTTCGACCGAAGCAATCTTCACTTTTTCTCCATCCACAAGCGCCAGGACATGGAAGAGTCCATCTGTATCGTCCTCAATCCTGTCCCAGAAGATCAGGTTTCTCAGGGAGAAATAGAGCAGGTCATGTTCACCCACGACAACTTCTTTCCAGGGATTCCCGTTCAGGTCCCTGCCTTCCCGGACCAGACCGCCATGATTGACCACGTTCTCTCTGACCCATTCGCTGGTGCGTTCCGGATGAATAACCCGACTTCCCATTTTCAGGTGAATCGGCCTTGGCAGGCCAGTCTGAGGATCAATCCGCTGATAATCATAGAGTTTGTATGTATACGAACCCACGGTCAGACTGCCAATTTCCAGAATGACCTGGTTGCGTCCGGATGCATGCACCGTTCCTGCAGGAATCATCACCTGGGTTCCCGGAATCGAAGGCACCGCATTAATGTACTTTTCGTAATCGATCAGTTCATGCGTTTTTTCAGCCTTTCTGGCTTCTTCAAAGAATTCACTGCAGCTGTTTTCCTCTTTAAAACCAAGATAGGTCTTTGCCCCCTGAGCAGTCACACAGACATAATAGCTTTCATCCTGCCGTCCAAGTTCGTTATGATTTTTCATGACATAGTCTGCATCCGGATGGCACTGAATGGACATATTGCCGTTTGAATGATACGTGTCATCATAGTTGAAACGAACCGGGAAGTATCCTCCGAACTGTTCAAATGCCTGGTGTCCAAGAAGCTTCTCGCCCATTGTCTGGATAAAGGTAAAGAACGGTGCTTCGAATTCGTTGCCTCCCATTTTCGCCACAATGGACACTTCACTGGGAATCATATCAAAGACCCATGCGCAGTTCTTCATTTCTTTTGGAAGATGACGCAGCTTATAGATATAGAATCCGCCCCATACTCCTTCGAGGTAGACCGGACGGCAGCGGAATGGCCGCGCGCATATTTCCTCAAACATGCTCCTGAGTTCCGCGAAAGTCACAAGCTGCATTTCCTCAGGCGTATCCGCCGTAATGTACAGGTCGATCTTTCCCTTCCGGATCAGGTCCCAACGGAGTGCAATGGCGTTTTCAAAGTCAACATAATAGTTTCTGCGCATCAGAAGCGCATAGGGCAGATCCTTGCCGGCCCCGACATTCCGGACCCGTCCGTATTTAAAGTTCAGAGCCGCAGTTCTTGGCGTAATATCCACCCAGATCCGAACATCATAGCAATCCTGAAGTTCCTCTGCCAGTGCTCCCTGACCAGCAACCAGCAGACCATGCCCGGTGCCAAGCTGCCGCTTCAAGGCTTCAACCTTCTCTGCTTCCTGCAGTCCTGCGTATCCAGCGTCATAACGCTTGCCGTAAAGAAGTACAGGATCTTCATCGCGGTCTTCCGGAAGATACGGAAGCAGCATTTTCCTGATTTCCTCCGCATCCTTCAGAAGCGAGGCTGCATCCACATACGTATATGCCGTATCCCCACTCACCTGACGGAGTACATTGATCAGAATACGCAGATCAGCCCCCGGATAGGCATCCACACCGACATTCTTTCCTTCCCGGAGAAGGGCCATAATCTTTTTGGCAACAGAAATCACCCCGCGAACCGGTGCGATCTGCCTTCCCTCAATCACATTGACCGCATCATGGTCCACATAGGGATAAGGATGAAACATAAAACTCATCGTGGTTCGCTCCTCTTTTCCTTTTGATTCGGTTTAGACGCTTTCGACAATTTCAGGTCCAGGCGGACCACACCGACAATTGCACTGATGAGAAGAAACGACTCATTCAGTGTCCCCCAGAGGGATCCGTTCAGGGCGACATTGATCAGAAACATCGCTGCGGCCGGAATCGATACCATCCGTGTTATCTTCGGCTTTCCGATCCAGAAAGCAAGGATACATGCCAGTGATGCTACCATCACCAGACCGCTTGTCCAGTCTTTCCATGCAAGAAGACTCAGTAAAAAGCTGCTTCCAAGAAAGACCCACAGCCAGGCTTTGTGTCTTGCCCATGCGTGATTCTGGCAGAGAAGAATCACACTCCGTGCCATGGCAACCATGGTCACAACTGCAACGGAATTGGCCTGAAGCATCAGATAATGGATCACCCATACTGTATCTGTGATCAGTTTCCAGATCAGCATGTTTCGATTCTCTTTCTGCTGATAAATGATCACAGAAGTGACAATGCCCATCACGCCGAACACATTTGCCCAGATATTCGTATTCATACTATACTGCACAGCCGTTCACAGCGGCCGGGTCCATGGGTTGCAAAGAATGCCGCTCCCCTTAGGGCAGCATCATCCAGATGTCTTGAAACGAACCATGGGACCGGAAGATCCAGTTCGAACAGGTCCGCACTTTTGGCGATCTGTCCTCCCAGGGCCAGACAGTCACAGCCCAGTTTGGGGATCACGGTCTGCAGGATCTGTGAAAGCTCCGCACCGGTTCTCCGGAATGCTTCCAGGGCTTTCTGCTCCCCGGCATAAGCCGCTTCAGCAATCGAACGGATGGAAATCACACTTCCGTAGATCTGCTGAATGGCGCGCGTAGATACATAATCTTCCGCAATGCCCTGTTTCCAGGGCATATTCCACAGGGTAAAAGCAGGCGTACGCTGTTCATTGACGCAGACATGTGCATCCCTCATGAAGGCAAATCCAAGTCCTGTTCCAAGCATGACACAGCAGGGGGCTGCCCTTCCAGCCAGGCTCCCGTCACTGGCCTCCCCGAGGATAAAGGCCGTGGAGTCGTGAAGGAACGTCACTTCAATTCCAGCATCTTCAAACGGCGGACGGATGGAACGCCGATAGATGGCCGCGAACTTATGCTGCATCAGACTGATTCCATGCTCAAAATCGAAAGGCCCCGGAATGGAAACACACGCTTTTTCTGTCTTTTCAGCCTGCTTTCCTGCTTCAATCACCTGCCGAAGAACATCCGCAAATTCTTCATAGTTTGAAGCCTCGGAGGGAATCTGACGAACTGATTCCGCCAGTACGCGTCCATGCACATCCGTCATTGCATATTTCAGAAAAGTGCCGCCGATATCCAGCACAAGCATTTGCTTACCTCCTGCAGAATCAGTGAGCAAAATCACCAAACGTAATCAGCAGCGGGCTGTCGGTCAGAGGAAGGTTCTTGAGGCAGACAACGCCACTGCCTTCCCGGCTCATCATGTCCTCAGGAATCTCATAAATCGTTCCGGTCATCAGATCGATCAACCGTATCTCCCGCGTCTCTCCTGCAAGCTCCAGCGAGACGGTTCCCTCAAAAGTTTCCTGCATCAGGTCCGCCGCTTTCCAGTACGCAAGTGCCTGCGCTCCGTTGTCGCGCTCAAAACCCAGCATCACAAACTGACTTGAACTGTCATCGTACCCAAAAACTCTCGGAGATTCCTTGACTCTCCGCAGAATCGGAAGGTCCTTCGCATGAACATCCCTGCGGAACAATGTCGTCAGATGCTGCATGGCATAATAGGAAAGCTTCGGGGAATAGGTTCCCGATGCCATGCCATCCTGATCAAAGTCTGCATGAAGCAATCCGAAATATCCGAAGTCCAGCCAGGATTTCTGATCCCCCACCTTGCCATTCAAGGCTTCGATCATGTCCAGCGCACTGAAATGGGAGGTAAAGACGACCTCCGAACTCAGATCCAGCAGACGGTGCCTGAGGGTATATTTCGCCTGCTTCAGTTCCGTCCAGGAGCCGCCCCGGAGTGCTCCGGCACCCCTGGAATCACTTTGAGTGCCCGATTCTCCCTGAATGATCTGCACCTTCGGATTATACTGGTTGATCAGTGCACGAAGCGCACGTATTTCCTGGAGTGCACTGAGTTCGTCTGCTTTATACCGGTGAAAGGAGATAGCGTCAACTGCATCCGCTGCCCCGCGTTCGAACATTTCCTTCAGAAATGGCATACGGATCCAGCTCACAACGCCGCCAATCACCTTTGCTTCCGGATCGGCACGATGGATCGCGTTCGCACTTGCGATGGTAAAGTCTCCGAACTCTGCCGCATTCGGTCCATGCTTCCAGCACCACTGCCCATCCGCTTCATTCCAGATTTCATACCACTTTACACGGTTCCTGTATCGCCCGACCAGGGTTTCCACATAGCGGATCCACGCTGCTTTTTCCTCATCGGATGTGATCGGAGCACAGCCAACAGCACCATAATAGGTTCTGGCACTTTCATTATAAAGATCATTCCCATAACAGAGGTCAATCCATGGTTCCTGACCCTGCGAAAGAAAACGATCAACAATCGCATCCAGCCAGGCAAAATCATAGATACCTTTTTCCCGTTCCGTTCTCTGCCATCCGGACTGCAAGCGAATATAATGAACACCCAGATCAGCAATCAGCTGATAGGCATTTTCCGGATCAAACGCTTTGCGGTCGAGTTTTTCAAAGCCTACGCCAAGCCTGCTCCATCCGATCTCTTTTGCATCCGCGGGCCTCAGCTGTCCTGCTTTCTTCAATCTCTCCATGCATCAGACCTCCTCATAGTCACAGCCAAGCATCATGGCCAGATCTTTGACTTCCGGAATCAGATTTCCGTCCGTGATGCAGTAGTGCTGGGTGACACCGCGCGCAAGAAGCTTGGAGAAGAGGGCATTGCAGTCTTCTCCAACCGGCTTGAAATGACTGTGGGAATAGGTAGCCAGGAAATGATCGGTATGGATTGCATCCACCTGTGTCGCCACCAGTTGGAATTTTCCGCTTTGTTCCGAACAATGCAGCATGGTTTTTCTTCCTTCCGGAAAGACGTACCATGCAAATGGTGCACCGGCATACTTCCACTTGGTTTTGGCAAACCGCACATCCGAGGATATTTTGCATTTGCCGCGGGGATCCGTGTAATCATTCGGGCCTGCATGGCCAGCATCAAACGTGTCGGAGGGCACGTCCACATGGAATGGTTCGATATAGTTGACATGGCCGCCGCTGAGCATTTTCAGAACAGCATAGGCAATGCCGCTTCCGATGTCGCCCTCGGGTACAACCATCGTTTTCACATCAGGGCTCGTCGGCCAGAATCCGGGCCGCAGACCGATGTGTTGGAAGAGGATTGTGTCAATATCATTGAGAACAAGCAGATCAAGGTCATACTTCTCGGCCATCCGTTCCATGCCCATCGAGGCACGGACGGAAGCAAGGAACTTGTCGGGATCGACATTCGGGAGAACCTCATACTGCAATGCAATCCGCTTCATGGCTGCCTCCGCATCAGCATCCGAAACACGGTTGACCACCTCTTCCAGTTCAGCGACCGACATGAATCGCATTTCAGGGCCGATATCACGGAAAAGCGCATAGGTATCCACGTAGGTACTCCACATGACCTCATTCATGCAGGCAAGCAGACCAAATGTACTCTGCCGGAGAAGTGCCCGTGCCCGTGCAGCACATCCAAACTGGGCCGCACGCTGCAGAACCTGTTTCCATGTTCCTGCAAAGGTTGCCATCATTTTACGTTCAAAACGCCGGATGGAACCACTGGCTTCAAGGGATCCAACCAGTCCGCCACAGCACAGGTATTCAGCAAACTCATCGTCATCATGCGTATCCTTCAGGCTGATCTGGTCCCGCATCCGGTGACAGAACAGAATCGGGCATTCCGGCATGTCGCGCAGGAACCGGATCCAGGCAAAATCTTCCGCCCAGGACAAATAGATGGCCAGTACATAATCAACTTTCGCTGAAGAAAATGCATCAATTGCCCGCTGAACATCCTCACGTGTCCAGGTAATCCCTGTGAACGTAACTTCTGCAATGGCGGACGTCTCCTTCAGCATCCAATCTGCTTCTGCTTCCTTGCGCTCTTTGTAGGATCCCCGGGCCGTTCCTTCACCGATGGAAGCAAAACGTTCCGGAGAGATCAGAAGCAGTCCCATTTTCGGCCGGCGTGTCAAGTCAAGCATATGCTGTTTCCTCCTGGTAATCTCAGTATAGTCGATACTTTCCAGTGTGTTCTACAAACTGCTGCACCTTTGCACGTGAACTGATGATCAGCTCTTCTGCCGTCATTTTTCCCGTCCGGTAAACATCGGTACCCAGCAGTTTATCAATGGAAAACTTCGGATCTCCTTCCCACTGAATAAACCGGAAGTCATCCGGATACATGGTCCGGATCGTCTCGCACAAAAGCAGTCCGGCCGCAAAAACATCGGCCAGGTCCCGGTCAAGGATATGCATCTGAACTCCCTGACAGACCTTCCCTGCATGCTTGCTGAACGTGGGCACAAAGTTCATCCTGCGGAAATGAATTCCCGGAGTGTCAAGCTGTGCCATGCGTTTTTCCAGATCCCCTGCTCGGATGTACGGCGCGCCAACAACCTGAAAAGGAATGGTCGTGCCTCGTCCTTCACTGCAGTTTGTTCCTTCAAAAATACATGTTCCGATATAGCACAGTGCGGCGTCCAGGTTTTGGCAGTTCGGGCTCGTCATCACCCATGGCAGGTCTGTATCATCCAGACGCATCCATCGCTCCCATCCACGGAGCGGAACCACGGTCAGGTCCAGGTCCAGATGCAGATAGTCTTTCACATAGCGCGCATATTCTCCGATTGTCAACCCGTACTGAGTCGGGAGTTCATAATCTCCGACAAAGGACGCAAAGGCAGGATCCAGAACCGTGCCTCCGGTTTTTACGCCTCCCAGAGGATTGATACGGTCGAGGACGATCATGCTTTTTCCTGCCCGGCTGCATGCCTCCATTGCATAGGAAAGCGAGTAGAGATATGTGTAAAATCTTGCCCCCACATCCTGCATGTCAAAGACCAGAACATCAAACGCATCCAGCATTTCCTGCGTAAAATGGCTGTTTTTCCCATATGCACTGAAAACCTGTATGCCAGTCTCGTCATCCACGGTCGAATCAACAGCAGCGCCGGCCTGAGCATCTCCGCGTATGCCGTGTTCCACTGCATACAGGGCCGTCAGATGGCAGGTGCTGTACAGAAGATCGATGGTGCTTTTCAGGTCATGGTTAATTCCTGTTGGATTCGTCATCAAGCCTACCCGTTTTCCCTCAATCTGATCCTGCACAAGAGAAAACTGGTCAATGCCACTCAGTACATGGTTTTTCCCCATTGTGATTCTTTCCTTTCATCGCTCTTTTCCATTATAAACCAACGCATTCAAAGAACCATGATGTTTTTTTCGGAATTTTTCCGAGGAATCTTTAATCACTTTCTGATCTTTCCAGAATGACCTCATAGATTGCCACTCCGTACGCCGGAAAGACAGTCGAGAGTTTTTCAACCGTCTTCCCGCGCAAAGCATCATATGCAGAAAGAATACGCCATCCTTCACAGGTTCCTGCAGGACAGAGTTTCGTTTCTCCGACCGCCTGAGGAGACGGATTGCCCGCAAATACGAGCAGTCTTCTTGAGCCATCCATCTGTTCCCTCTCATAGCAGCTGACATATACATTTTCCCTGTCCGCCTTCATTGCCGGCTCTTTCCAGTAACCGGTAAATGCTGCATCTGCAATACCATATTTCGCAGTAATCTCCCATATTTTCTCCATGACATCCAATGGATGACCCACTGCATTCGGGCGAGGATATACGCCATGGATCAGGCACAGCGAAAGTGCCATGTCAAAAGTCCAGAGGTCTTTGACCTCATAGACTATAAACTGTACCGGTATGCCCATGTTTCTTCCAAGATATTCGGCCCTGAAATAATCCAGAGAAAATCGTTTCAGTCCGTCCTTCCAGATGGCCGTCTGTATGTGCTCCCCATCCCACAGAAAATCACTAAAAGATGTTACATAAGGAAGCGTTGCCCCGGATGGATGCGGATTCACAACCCCATGCCGTTCATGGACGGCAGCAGAAAGATGTTTCATCAGTGCACGCGTTGCTGTGATCGGGTACGTCGGATGCCGTTTCCCCTGTGCACCAACATACCCACATCCATGAGCTGCATTTGTACAGCCTTCCGGTGCCGTTGTGGAATCGAGATATACGCCGTCAAATTCAAATTCATCTAGGCACCGGAGCACACCTTCTGCAAACTGTTCTGCCCATTCACTCCCATTGCAGACCCTGTTTGCCCGCTGATAGGGAACCCTGTACCAGCCGCTCCTGCAGCCTTCCCGGTCAGTCCCCATCCACGACCATTTTTCCTGAATGGCTGAAAAGCCAGGCATCGGTGATGATATCTCATATCCGAAATACGGTATGACGCGAATGTTTCGGCTATGGCACATCCGCACCAGTTCTTTCATGTCTCTCCGGGTCGGTTCTGCGATCTCCCAGCAGTTCTGAATCCTGTTCCATTTTTCATGTAGGATCAGAAGATTGACACCCGCTTCCTGAAGCCGGTCAATGACATGCCGCGGCTTTTCTTCGCTTATTGGACCCTTCAGATACGGCAGGTAATCCCCCTCGATCTTGGAAAAGCAGTCAATATGAACTGCGCGCAGTTTTTCAAAGGCAGGATCATGCGGTTTGACCGGTGTCATGATCATTCCGAAAGAAAAATGAGCAGCCGGATTATTGATATCCTCAGGGTTCCATGTTTTTGGAAGGCTGTCAAGGAGATGAAACCGGACGTTCCAATGGTCGCCTGCATCAAGAACTTCAATCGTCTCTTCTTCCTTTTGCGGCTGCCAGTTTTCGTCACTGTCACACGTGAACTGAATCCCGGTCTCTTCCGTGCAGAAAAAGACGGCAGGCTTAAACGGCATCGTCAGGCCGCCGGCCGGAATCGCTCCGTTTGCCTCCATTTCTTTTCCGTTTTCCTTTGCCCTTACCCCGCCTGCTGGCCATGCTGCATACATGGAAGCTGCTTCTTTTCTGAGCGGTATTTCCAGGACCAGTTCTTCCAGATTCCATCGGCTGATCGGGCATGGTTCAAGGCCGAAAATCTGTGGAACGGTCATTCCCCGGGGAAGGATTTCCAGATTCCAGGAAGCACCGCCGTCATATTCCCAACGAACAGACGAATTCGCAATCAGGCAGCTGTTCTGGGCATATCCATGTATCGTCGCATGATCCGGCCTGGCCGACTGGAGGTAACAGCCTTCTTCCCATGTTCCTTTCAGCTCAAGGCCATTGGCCTTTCCGCAGAGTCTGACCGGAGCGTACAGAAGTTCCTTTCCCTGCGTCCTGAGACTGACCGGAAAAAGACTGTTTTTCTGAACCATGGTTCTTCCCCATACACTGACAGCGATCCGGGCTTCTTCCTCCGTAACCTGTATGCTGTTCCAGGGGAAAGGAATCCTTGCCATGCTGATCCTCCTCTATTCATGCATTCTGAAATCCAGTTCCCTGGGAAGCGGATGCCTTTTCATGACCGTCTCCAGACTGCTCTGTTCCTTGCGCATATAGAGCCTGAACCAAAGGTCGCACAGGCTCAGCTCGCCTTCACGCATATCCGGGATGATCAGGGGCCTGAGCAGGATCTTTTCTGCTTCTTCGTATCTTCCTGTCTCAACATATGCCTGCGCAAGCATGTATTGGATCCTTGGCTGTTTTCTGTCCTCGGGACACAGTTTCTCGATCATGCGCGCAGCTTTCTGTGCCTCCCCGAACTCCAGCAGTGTCTTCAGATATTCAAGCCGAAGCTCCAGCATGCTGCCCGCAAGCTCTGCCGTCTGGTTGTAATGCAGGAGGCAGGATTCTTTCTCCCTCTCCAGTGCTTCCAGTCGAGCAAGAGCACGAAGCGCACATGCGCTTTTTTCCGCCGTTATGCTTCTCTGAAGATATTGTCTCGCTTCTTCAGGTTTTCCCTCCGCGTTTGCCATCACCCCAAGATGATACAGAACGGCAGCCGTCTGAGGTGCTTTCTCCAGCATGACCTGCCAGCTTCTGCCCGTCATATAGGCGTCAGGAAATGCAGTCAGATTCGTTTCTCCGAAGCTGCCGCTCCGAAGAAGTTCCTGCCATGGTTTCTGCTTTTTGCCTATACTCTCCTGCGGAAAACTGCAGACTTTCGACAGCGGGGCCAGTCCTTGGTATGTCCGCCGCTCATTTTCCAGTGCTCCCCATCCGGAACCCATCATGACCAGCTCACCGTGTACATGGCTGATCGTCTTTCCCCTGCCTTCCTGTTCACATCTGAGATCCTGTACGCTGATCGCCTGCTCGACTGCTTCCGAGCAGGCTTTTCCGGCTTCCTCATATGAGGCGCAGCTGACATCGCAGGTAAGTTTTCCATAGACCTCCAGCCATTCCCATACAGTCCCCTCGGGCATGGGAATGTGGTCCTGCTGTGTCTTGGCGATGCCTGCCTGAATCTCAACATAATTCTGTGTACCATCCGACAGGAATTCCTGCCAGTGCCTTCCGCCCTGCCCCATTCCCCAGACAAAGAGCTTGCGTCCGAATTCCCGCTGCGTTGAACACTGGAACAGACCTGTGTGATCTTTCTGCAGAGCAGCAATAAAAGGCCTCTGTCCGTCGGAAATGTCATAGAAGACATCCAGTGAACGCGGAATCCCTTCAGGCTTTGAAAGGTCCACACCTTCAAACCACGGGAGACGGATTCTCTGCATACGGTACTGTCCTGCTTCATACAGACTCAGAACAGCGGTCTGAGCAGGAGCTATAATACGCATGCCATCCGTTTCCGGCACGGCAATATTGCTCCACCAGTACATGGGGACTTCCCCATTACCCTCTGGATTCTCAATATGGACCTGAACATACAGAAGACGGCTTTCCGGTGGCAGATATGCTTCAATCCGGTAAACAATACCGCGAAGCCGTTCATATTCATACATTCGCAGACCTGCCGTTCCGTCTTCAAGCTGCAGAAGCTCCGTAAACATGGTCTCGCAGGTCAGCATATTATGTCCCCGCACGGAAACATTCCACTCCACGCCGCCGCTGCACCAGGCATTTCTCAGGGCAAGATTGCAGGGCTGAACAACCGGATTGTGATAGAGGATTTCCTGTCCTTCCACGGTCAGTGACCAGAGCCGTCCTCCCATCCACGGAAGAAACACAGCACGGACATACGCATTCTCCAGCATGGCAATTTCACGGATCCGCTCTTTTTTCTCACGGCTGTAGGCATTTCTGTCCAGGTATGGCAGGATGCTGGACACCCGTCCATAGCGCATATACCGGACATCCACCGGCTTCAGGGAATCATCCCAGACAACAGATGAATGAACATAGGAAACATTATGGAAATCCGGAAGCCGACTCTCTTCTCCGAACTCTGCCATCAGAAAAAATGCTTTCTGTATTGAAGCAACACTCATCCCAACAATCCCCAATTCTTCAGGAAATGCAGTCTTCCAAAAAAAATGTCCTTCTCTTCGGAAAAAGAGGGGGGACCACACCCAAAGGCGGGTCCCCCCTGCTCTATCAAGGCATTACTTGATCTTCTGATAGGCTTCGTTGCCTTCCTCAATAACTTCTTCCAGACCACGGCTCTTGAGTTCTTCATACTTTGCGAAGAAATCGTCCACAGAGACCTGGCCGGCCACACACTGGTCACGCAGTGCGCATACACCGGAGGAACCGATGATCAGTTCACCGCGATACTCATTGTAGGCAGAGGTTTCAAGCGTCGGAGGCATCGCATAATAATGTCCGGCATTGACGCCTTCGTCATTCAGGCCATTCCAGAAGGACTGATAGGCTGCATTCAGGTTTTCAAGTGTTTCACCAGCGAACAGGCACTGCATGAAAGCACTCGTCTGCCACATACCGCCAAAGGGCTCAAATTCCATGCCGATCGTGCGGTAATCCGTGAAGCCGTTCTTCACGATCGCAACATTCATGGTGGGCTGTCCATCCACGACGGTGTAGGTCTTGCCTTCAATACCATAGTTGTAGAGGTTGATGCCTTCCTCGCTGAACTGCCAGTTGTAGAACTTCATGAGGTTTTCAACTTTGCCGTCCGCTTTTGCCTTGGCGGTGATGCAGTTCAGGTTGGTGACAGCCTGACGTTCCTGGAGCCAGGACTCGCCGTCGGGGCCAGTGATCGGAGCGCAGCACTCATACAGAGCATCCTTAACGCCTGTGGACCACAGTTCCTCGGTGTGGGTCTGTGACATCTGTGCCCAGGTGAAGCAGGAAGCGCAGATGTTTGCGGACATGGTATTGTACATGTCAGCCTGCTTACGGGTAGCAAACTCAGGATCAATGATGCCGTCGGCATACAGCTTCTGGGCTTCCGTCAGGAACTTTCTGTAGTTCGGATGATCATAAACCATGGTGTACGTGCCGTCTTCCAGGACGCAGAACTGAGCATCATTGCTCGCCTTGATGCCGAAAGCATTCAACAGGGCATGCAGTGCACGCTCACCGCTTTCACCCATTTCCAGAACCAGCGGGATTTCATCCGCTGCGTCGCCGTTTCCGTTGACGTCGTTGTCACGTACGCCATACCAGAAAGCCTTCCACTGTTCCCAGGTCGTCGGGGTTTCGAAATCGATCACACCGAGTTCCTTCAGTTTCAGAGCCCAGTCCTTGCGGTAGGTCATGCTCTGGGAGCCGGGAACATTCACGATGGTGGGAATCGCATAGATGTGGCCGTCCGCAGAACGCCAGCTGCTCATACGGTCCTCGCCAACAGCAGCCGCTACGTTCGGGATCAGATCAAGATAGTCATCCAGAGGAATGATGGCGCCTTCATCTGCAAGAGCGGCGATGCCATAGGAGCCAGCCTGAATGACGTCCGGAAGCTTATCCACACCACCGGCCAGAACGGTGGAAACAACCGTCGCATACCCGTCGCTGGTACGCCAGTCAATATCGAAGTGAACGCCGGTCTTTGCTTCAACTGAAGGCAGATAATAGCCACCGTCAAAAGTTGTCGGATACTGATTGTAATGGATGCCAAGCATCGTCACATTCATGCCGCCTTCGACATAGAACTCTGTGCTGGGCTCCAGTCCTGCATCCACCCACCAGTTGGCTGGCATGCCGCCAACCTCATCCGTGGACGTTGCAAAGGCAGATGTAATGGTCATCAGCATTGCAAGTGCCAAGACGATCGAGAAAACCTTTTTCATGGGATAACCTCCTTCAATATATATTTACAGGCGCACTGCCCGTAAAAAACTGCTGTGAATCAGCCCTTGACCGAGCCGAGCATGACGCCGGAAACGAAGAAACGCTGAATGAAGGGATAGATGACAATCATGGGAATCATGGAAACAACCAGCACCGCATTTTTTACCTGTGTGCTCAGGGCTGCCACACCTTTATGATCCGTTGTCTGGCTGAGCGTCGACAGATTGCTTGTGGAGCTTTCAGCTGCAAGAACGAGGGCCTTCAGTTTCAGCTGCAGGGTCTGGTTCGAAGTACTGGACACAAGGACCAGCGGATTCATGTAGTCATTCCAGTGTCCGACGATCACCCACAGGGCGACCGTTGCAAGAACAGGTTTTGAAAGCGGAATTATCAGCCTGAAAAGGATCACATAATCATTCGCACCATCAATTCTTGCACTCTCCACCACAGAAACCGGAATCGAGTCAAAATAACTCCGGATAATCACGACATTGTACGCAGAAATCAGTCCGTTCAGAATCAGTGCCCACAGCGTGTCATAAAGGCCAAGATTCTGGATGGTCAGGAACAGCGGAACAATACCGCCCTGGAACCACATGGTGAACATGATAATGACGGAATATAGCTTTTTTCCGTAGAACTTGCCAAAGGCCAGAGGGTATGCTGCAACGGAAAGAGCAATCAGACTCAGCGCACAGCCGCCGAATGATACGATGAAACTGTTCAGGATCGAACGCCATAGTTCCGCATCACGGAAAATGGTTTTATAAGCCTGTGGATTATAGCCAATCGGATAAAAGGTCACGTTGGCTGCCATGACTTCTGTTTCTGAACTCATGGAGATCGCAATCACATTGAGGACAGGATAGAGCAGAAAGATCAGGAGAAGAACCATAAAGATATAATTGCAGACCGTAAAGATTTTTTCCCCGCGTGAACGTTTGATATAATCCTGGTCATACTTCACTTTGCGCGGAACAATCTGTTTATCTTTTGTCTGAACCGTCACAAGCCTCTCCTCCTTTCTCAGAACAGCGAAGTCTCGGAGACTTTTTTGCTGACCAGATTCGCGATGAGAACCAGTATGACAGACACGACCGAGTTAAACAGGCCTCCGGCGGTTGCAAGTCCGTATTTATGGCTTTCCATGCCGATTTTATAGACATAGGTTGGCAGCATCTCGGACACCTGAAGATTCAGTGTGTTTTGAAGGAGATAAATCTTGTCAAAAACGCAGTTGAGCATCTGTCCGATCTGCATGATCAAGAGAAGGATAAAGGTGGGAAGAATACCCGGGATAGTCACGTGAAGTGTCTGCTTCCACCGGCCCGCTCCATCAATACGTGCAGCCTCATACAGCGTCTGATCAATACCTGCAATGGCGGAAATGTAGATAATCGCATTCCATCCCATCGTCTGCCATACGCCGGAAATAAGATTGATGCCGTAGAAATAGTCCGGAATCGCCAGAAAGTTAATCGGTGTTTTTCCCAGCAGCTTGTATATCTTTGCCAGGGTACCGAGTGATGGAGAGAGAAGATTGTTGATCATGCTGACCAGAACAACGGTCGACACAAAATGCGGCATATAGGAAACGGTTTGTACGATTTTCTTGTATGGAACATTCCGCACTTCATTGAGCAGCAGGGCAAAGACGAGAGGAGCCGGAAAACAGATCATCAGACTCAGAGTATTGAGGGTGAGCGTATTCCGGATATACTGCCAGAGCTCTGTTCCGGTCAGAAGTCGTTCAAACCATTTCCATCCAACATATTTGGACCCCTCAAAACCCTTGAGAAGCTTAAAATCATAAAAGGAAGCCCGGAGGAAATACATGGGAAGATATTTAAAAAGCGCCATATAAACCAATACCGGGATAACCATCAGATAGATATATCGGTTCCTCCAGATATTGTTCATCACCCGTTTCCGGGCTCTGGCAGAAGTAAAAATGCTGCCTCCATGTTTTTTTATCGTTGTACTCAAAAGACATTCCTCCCTCCGCACGGGGTGTCTTGCCAGTCTGCTGTCACCGACCTGTATACTTTCAATTTTTGTTGTACTCATTATATCAGCAAAACAACAACTGTGCAATAGAACGCAAAAGCGGCCCATTTTCTCCATCATATCAAAGAAAACAGGCCGTTTTGCTCTTTTTCCTTCCATTTCACCACAGGACTACACAACGACAATTTTTTCCGGAAAATTTCCACAACTTATTACAGAATGCCTTTTCTGTGGCAATAATCCAGAAATTCCATAAATTCAGAAGAATGTATACAGTTCACCAGATTCATCAGACGTTTTTTTCTGTAATGCAGGGCGGAGGTCGTCAGATACAGTTTCCGCTCAAGCGAATCCATGGAACAGCCCTCAAGCAGGCCGCTCAAGAGATGCATATCCGTGGAATCGCAGGCATTCAGAAGCGTCTCTGCACTCAGCAGGCGTTCCGCCTCAGGATCGGAATAAAAATTGATGCTTGTTTCAAACGCATCTGTATCGTTATGAGGAAACCGGTCCGTGGTCGTGTCCGGTATCATCCCCGTGGATTCCCGCACAATCAGCTTGCTCCGCACACGTGAAGACAGGCTGGACGTTGCAGGTGTTTTCGACAGATAGGAAAACAAGAGAACGGCCTGACGTCCCAGTTCCCTGTGATCCAGTGTCGCCATCGTCAGCGACGGATGGACACGAACGGCCATCTGTGAATCGCCGAACGCTGTTATATAAAGCTTTTCCGGTACTTGAATTCCATCTTCATGCAGAAGGCTGAGAAGAGAAACACCGGCAATATCATTGGCGCAGATCACTGCATCAAACTGATTTGCTTTCTGCCGGAACTGCCGGTAGCAGCCTTTCAGGTCTGCCAGATTGAAAAAGGTCCTTTCCTCCGGCGAAATCCCCTTTTCTTCGCACCATCTTCTGAAGTAACGGATTTTGATATTGTCCGCAGAGGAATTCGGATTATAGGCGTACATCGCGATCTGCTGCCTGTGGCAGTCTTCCGTGAGATAGCTCAGAAGATGATGAATCGCCCCAACATAGTCCATGCGGACCATTCCGGTAGGCAGGGATGTTTCCGCAGGGTCAAAGCTGATAAAAATCGACTCGATGTTCCGTGAATTAAAGAATTCCAGTGTCTTTGGCATCCATGAAACAGACGTTCCGACAACAATCAGCATCCTTCGTTCTTCTCGGAAAAGCTGATCATAATCAATCATCTCATACTGTTCAGCTTCAAGAAAGACAAACTTGTATTTTCTTCGGGTGGCTTCCTGGGAAATACCTTCCATGGTCTGTTTTGCCCAGAGATAGCTTCGGAAATTAGGTTCCGTAAGAACAGGAATCAGCATATTTTTCCCTCATTTTCAAGACTGCTGCCATTGTATACCAAAGCATGGGAAAAGGCAATGTAACCCACGCTAAGCGTATTCACCTCCAACCTGCAACGTTTTTCAGAAAAAATCTATCGTCTTTTCTCTTGTTCTCGGTCTTTTCCCCATGATATACTGCATTCAGCGTGTTGCGACAATCCTATATCTGTTCTCAGGACCACCTGTGCATCATTGTCGAAGGGAGATGCATGACTCCATGCAGAAAACCATCGTCAGGGACGAAATCCGTCTGATCCCCTATTATGGTGAACCTGAAGCCGAAGCCATGCCCATGTTTGCCGAAAACAGAGTGCATCAGCGTTCCAGCGGCAATCCCTATCCCAACCGTGTCGTTATGGAAGTAAAACGTGCAGAATGCAAAGAGCATCCTTTTCGTGTCATCACCCTGGAGAATGAATATCTTTGCCTTGAACTGCTCCCTGAACTCGGCGGACGTATATACAGCGCACTGGACAAACGCACCGGTTATGATTTCTTCTACAGGCAGCATGTGATCAAACCTGCGCTGATCGGCCTTCTGGGAAGCTGGATTTCGGGAGGCGTCGAGTTTAACTGGCCCTGCCATCATCGGCCCAGTACCTTTATGCCCGTGGATTATCAGATTGAAACAGAACCGTCCGGTGCTGTAACGGTCTGGATGAGTGAGCATGAACCGCTGAACCGGATGAAAGGCATGGTCGGCATACGGCTCGCTCCTGGTGAAGCCAGGTTTGACACCCGCATGAAAGTTTATAACCGCACCCCGGCACGCCATTCTTTCCTGTGGTGGGAAAACGCAGCCGTACCTGTCAACGAACAGTATCGTCTGGTCTTTCCTCCTGACGTGCATTATGTTCAGTTTCACTATCGGAAAAATGTGACTTCCTATCCTGTCGCCAGTGGTGTATACAACGGCATCCGGATGGGCAATGGTGTTGATATTTCCTATCATAAAAACACCCGTCAGCCCACCTCCTATTTCTGTGCTGAAACCGCCTACAGTTTCTTCGGTGGTTATGACGAGGGAAAGCACTGCGGTGTCATCCATGTAGCCGACCGCACCGTGTCGGTCGGCAAAAAAATGTTTACCTGGGCCTATAATCAGCTTTCAAAGAGCTGGGAGCATGCGCTGACCGACACCGATGGTGCCTATGCAGAACTCATGGCAAGCTCCTACTCCCTCAACCAGCCGGATTTTGCCTGGCTTATGCCCTATGAAGGCAAGGAATTCAGTCAAATGTGGTACCCCGTCGGGGACCTCGGTCTGCCTTTCTGTGCCTGTGCAGAAGCAGCGTTCTCTCTCTCAGGAAACCTTCTTTCTGTCCAGGCTTCCGTCCCATTGGAAGCACGCCTGGAAGTCGGAGATATGACCTTTCCTCTGCGGCTTAGCCCGGATAAAATCTGCCGCCTGGAGCTGAATGCTCCGCCGGATGCTTTCGTGTTCCGAAGAGAAGACGGACAGGTGCTGCTCCGGTATG